>JAZSMC010000003.1:0-3299 GCA_045535705.1 Eubacteriales bacterium | reverse complement strand
GCGATCGCGGCAGCCATTGCGGCACCCGAGGACGACGGAGCCTTGGTAGCCGCCATCACGGCAGCCGTTTCGCAGGCAATGGCCGAGGATGGCTACACGGGAAGCTTCCGTGTGGTGTCCTTCAAAAGAGCTTCTGTACGTAGAAACGGCAGAGCTTGAACCCAAAATTGAGAAAGGATGATAGGTGAATCTAATGAAAAATTATCGTGTAACCGTAAACGGTGTTGCTTATGACGTTGTGGTGGAGGAGATCGGAGCGAATCCATACGCTCCCGTGGCGTCCACGCCCGTTGCCGCACCCGCGGCTCCAGCCACTCCGGCTGCTCCCGCCGCTCCGGCTGCTCCCGCAGCCGCGCCCGCGCCTGCCGCAAAGCCCGTAGGCCCTGTAGGTGCCAACGCCATCAAGGCTCCCATGCCCGGAAACATTATTAAAGTGAACGTAAAAGCAGGCGCATCGGTGAAAAAAGGTGACGTGCTGTGCGTCCTCGAAGCCATGAAGATGGAAAACGACATCATGGCTCCCGCAGACGGAATCGTTGCCACGGTGGAAGTGTCGGCAGGACAGTCGGTTCAGACCGACGCGATCCTCTTGACCATGAATTGATTTGCCTTTTTGCAAGTGAAATTGTAGAAAGGATTTTGGTTCAATGAATGAAATACTCAATAGCGCCAAGGAATTTTTAACTTCCACGGGCGTCTATAAGCTGTTCTACGAAAGAATCGGGAACAGCGATTACATCTACAACGAAAATTGGTGGCAACCCCTTTTGATGATCGTCATTTCCTGCGTTTTGGTGTATTTGGCAATTGCAAAAAAATTTGAACCGTTGCTTTTGCTCCCAATCGCCATCGGAATGCTGCTCACCAATCTTCCCGGCGGCGGAATGTTCCATTTGGATCTG
Source organism: Eubacteriales bacterium (assembly GCA_045535705.1). Lineage (GTDB taxonomy): Bacteria > Bacillota > Clostridia > Oscillospirales > CAG-272 > UMGS1865. The sequence goes on along the minus strand of JAZSMC010000003.1, from coordinate 2,397 downwards.
TTCATTGCCGAGGAGATCAGCTTCAGCCAAGTGCTTCACGAGGGCGGACTGCTTGACCTTTTGTATTTGGGAGTGAAGCTCGGTATCTATCCGTGCCTGATCTTTATCGGCATCGGAGCCATGACGGATTTTACGCCTTTGATCTCCAATCCCAAAAGCCTTTTGATCGGCGCGGGCGCACAGCTGGGCGTGTTCGTAGCGTTTTCGGGAGCGTTGCTTTCGGGGATGTTTACGGGGAACGAGGCTGCGTCTATCGGTATCGTCGGCGGCGCGGACGGTCCCACCGCAATTCTCGTTACCAAAACGTTGGCGCCTGCCTTGCTGGGCGCAATTGCCATTGCGGCGTATTCTTATATGGCGCTGATCCCCATGATCCAGCCCCCGATCATGCGGGCGCTGACTACATCCAAGGAGCGCAAGATCCGCATGACCGATCTGCGTCCCGTGTCCCGTTTGGAAAAGTTGATCTTTCCCGTTGTTGTGACCGTCGTGGTTTGGGCGGCAGTTCCCGATGCGTTACCTTTGGTGGGAAGCTTAATGTTCGGTAATCTGCTGAACGTATGCGGTGTCACCGACAGACTTTCCAAGACGGTGCAGAACGAATTGATGAATATCGTAACGGTGTTTTTGGGAATCACGGTTGGAGCCACGGCTTCCGCCGAAAATTTCCTGCGTCTTGAAACGCTGTTGATCATCGGCTTGGGCTTGGTTGCCTTCTGCATTTCCACCACGGGCGGTTTGCTGACCGCAAAGCTGATGTGTAAATTGACGGGCGGAAAGATCAATCCTCTGATCGGTTCCGCAGGCGTGTCCGCCGTTCCGATGGCGGCAAGAGTTGCCCAAAAGGTTGGGCAAGAGGAAGATCCGGGCAATTTCCTGCTGATGCACGCCATGGGACCCAACGTGGCGGGTGTGATCGGATCTGCCGTTGCGGCAGGCGTTCTGCTTTCCTATTTCGGATAATTTGAAGAAAGGATTCACAGTTGTATTATGGCAAAAGTGAAGATTACAGAAACGGTTTTGAGAGATTCTCACCAATCTCTGATCGCCACCAGAATGACCACGGAGGAGATGCTCCCCATTCTGGAGACCATGGATAAGATCGGATACCATTCCCTGGAGGCATGGGGCGGAGCAACCTTCGATGCCTGCATGAGATTCCTCAATGAGGATCCTTGGGAACGCCTCGGAAAGATCCGTGATAAGGTCAAGAACACCAAGCTGCAGATGCTGTTCAGAGGACAGAATATTTTGGGATACCGTCATTATTCGGACGATGTGGTGGAATACTTTGTGCAAAAGTCCATCGCAAACGGTATTGATATTCTGCGTATTTTCGATGCGCTCAATGACACCAGAAATCTGCAGACTGCCATTCGCGCAACCAAAAAGGAGGGCGGTCACGTTCAAGCGGCGCTGTCCTACACCACAGGTCCTGTGTACACGCTGGAGTACTACGCAAAGTACGCCAAGGAGCTGGAGAGCATGGGCGCGGATTCCATTTGCATCAAGGACATGGCGGGACTTCTGAAGCCCTACGATGCTTACGATCTGGTAAAGGCGTTGAAGGAAAGCGTGAGAATCCCGATCCAGCTACATACCCATTACACCTCCGGTCTGGCATCCATGACGCTCATGAAGGCAGTTGAGGCAGGGGTGGATGTGATCGATACCGCAATTTCTCCCATGGCGTTGGGAACCTCTCAGCCACCCACGGAGGCAATGGTTGCCGCCCTGCAGGGAACTCCCTATGATACCGGCATCAGCCTCAGCGATCTGGATGCGGTTACCAAGTACTTCACTCCCCTGAGAGAGAAATATCTGGCAGAAGGACTTCTGAACCCCAAGGCATTGAAGGTAGATGTCAATGCGCTGATGTATCAGGTGCCCGGCGGAATGCTTTCCAACCTGATGAGCCAGCTGGCGCAGGCAGGAAAGTCCGACCAGCTGATCGAGGTGCTGGAAGAGGTTCCGAGAGTTCGCGCCGATGTTGGATATCCCCCTCTGGTAACACCTTCCTCGCAGATCGTTGGTACTCAGGCGGTGTTCAATGTGATTATGGGTGAACGCTATAAGACTGTTACCAAGGAATTCAAAGGCATTGTGAGAGGCGACTACGGTAAGCCCGCTGTTCCGATTGATCCTGCCTTTGTGAAAAAGATCATCGGCGACGAAAAGCCCACCACCTGCCGTCCTGCGGATAAGCTGAAGCCTGAGCTGGCGCAGCTGCGGGAGGAGATCGCGCCTTATCAGGAGCGGGAGGAGGATGTTCTGTCCTACGCGCTGTTCCCCGAGGTTTCGAAGAAGTTTTTCGAGTTCCGTAAGGCAAAGAAGTACGGTCTGGATGCAGACCATGCCGATGCAGAGCTGGGCGTCCATTCCATCTGATATGCAACG
>JAZSMC010000107.1:0-34185 GCA_045535705.1 Eubacteriales bacterium | reverse complement strand
AACTCGATCTTCTTAAAGCCCTTTACGCTCTTTTCGATCAACACCTGGTGAACGGGAGAGAGCTTGAACGCGTTCATCCCGATCTCGATCAATTCTTCCTCGTTGTTGGCGAATCCGCCGCCCGTTCCGCCAAGGGTAAACGCAGGACGCAATACAACGGGATAGCCGATATGCTCCGCTGCCACCTTTGCCTCGTCCAGAGAATAGGTGATCTCAGATGGAATGGTAGGCTCGCCGATGGCTTGGCAAAGCTCCTTGAACATTTCTCTGTCCTCTGCCTGCTCAATGCTGGCGCTGCTGGTTCCCAGCAGTTCTACCTGACATTCCGTGAGAACGCCCTTCTTCTCCAGCTGCATGGCGAGGTTCAAGCCCGTCTGTCCGCCGATACCGGGGATGATGGCGTTCGGTCTTTCGTACCGCAGGATCTTCGCGATATACTCCAGCGTCAAGGGTTCCATGTAAACCTTATCCGCGATGGAAGTGTCGGTCATAATGGTTGCGGGGTTGGAGTTGCAAAGCACCACCTCGTAGCCTTCCTCTTTCAGCGCAAGACACGCCTGGGTTCCCGCGTAGTCGAATTCGGCAGCCTGTCCGATGACGATGGGGCCCGATCCGATGATCATAATCTTCTTTAAATCCGTTCTTTTTGGCATTGCTTTGTCCTCCAATATATCCTTTTGTTTCTCACAGTTTTTCATCACTTCTGAATTTCCGACCAGACGGTTTTTCCGTTGTGTACCGTCAGAACACATCTGCCGTAAACCTCCCATCCCGTAAAGGGAGTGGCTTTTCCCATGGAGCAAAACTCCGCGGGATCGATCTTATACGGCTCACTGACCTCAAACACGGTGAAATCGGTTCCCACGGGGATCCCGAACCGCCGCCGCGGATTGTTGCAGAGCAGATCGGTCAGCTTTTCAAGGGACAAGATCCCTTTTTTCACAAACTCGGTGTACAGCAAGGGAAACGCGGTTTCCAATCCCACGATCCCGAAGGGGCTCTTTTCCAGTCCTCTTGATTTTTCCTCTGCGCCGTGAGGGGCGTGATCGGTAGCGATCATGTCGATCGTGCCGTCCAGGATCCCTTCCAGAAGCGCTTGCCGATCCGATTCGTCACGCAAGGGGGGATTCATCTTGAATCTTCCTTCCTCCCGCAGATCCGCGTCGGACAGGATCAGATAATGGGGGCCCGTTTCGCAGGTCACGTCCAAGCCCTCCGCCTTCGCCTGACGGATCAACGCCACGCTCTCCTTGGCAGAGATATGGCAAACGTGATAGCTGCATCCCGTTTCCCGAACCAATTCCAGATCTCTCCGGATCTGCAAATATTCACTGGCGCTGCAAATACCCCGATGTCCGTGGGCTTTGGCGTAAGCCCCGTCGTGTATATAGCCGCCGTGGAGCAGATCGTTCACCTCGCAATGCGCCACGATCATCTTTCCAAGCTGCTTTGCCTTGACCATGGCTTCTCTCATCAGGTCGTCGGTCTGCACGCCTCTGCCGTCGTCCGAAAATCCGCAGACCATCGGTGCCAAGGCGTCCATATCCGAAGGCTCCTCCCCCATCTGACCTTTGGTGATGGTTCCGTAGGGACGGACCTCGATCACGGCATCCCGCGCAATGGCGTCGGCTTGGGGCTTCAGCCCCTCAAGACTATCGGGCGGCGGGATTAAATTCGGCATGGAGCAAACGGCGGTATAACCGCCTCTTGCCGCCGCCATGGTTCCCGTCCGCACCGTTTCCTTATACGAAAAACCCGGCTCACGAAGATGCACGTGCACGTCGCAAAAGCCGGGAAAGATCAAATATTGCTTTTCGGGAACAGTCAAAAAACCCTGCTCGGTCAAACACTGCACCGCAGACGCTTGGATCTTTTCATCCCGGATCATCGAAACGTAGGTCGTATTGCTGTTCATTTCAAATCCTTCCTTTCTGTTCCTCGTCGTTATCGCCGATATACACGGCAGTTTCGCCGTCGATCTCCGAAAGTCGAACGGCTATGCTTTCATTCCTTGCAGTTGGCACGTTCTTTCCAACGTAATCGGGACGGATGGGCAATTCTCTGTGCCCTCTGTCCACCAGCACCACCAACTGAAGCGCCTTTGGTCTGCCAAAGCCGAACACCGTTTCAATGGCGGCGCGGGCGCTCCTTCCCGTAAACAGGACGTCGTCCACCAGGATCACCGTTTTATCGGTCAGATCGAAGGGGATCTCCGAGTGCCGCGTTCTGCACCGCTTCTCGTCCTCGCTCAGATCGTCCCGCCTGGCGGTAATATCCAAGACTCCCATGGGGACCGACACCCCTTCAAACCGCTGAATGTTCCGACAAAGCATCTCCGCCAAGGGCACGCCCCGCCTACGGATGCCAAGCACGCAAAGGTGATCCACACCCTGGTTCCGTTCCAGAACCTCGTGGGTGATCCTCGCCATGGTACGGTTGACGGTGGCTTCATCCATGATCTTCGTTCTTAAAATCACATCTGTTCCTCGCAACAAAAAAATCTTGCCGATGGGCAAGATCTCACAAACGATTCGCAAAAACGGCGCACCTGCGGTTTTACGCGCAGATACGGTTCTGTCACTTTGCTTTCAATCTTGCCGGCATCTCTGTACCAACTTAAAAATTGCATTGTAATTTGTTCTACCGATTATTATATCACAAACGCGTGTTTTTGTCAATACTTTTTGCAGATTCCTTTGCAAAACTTTTCCCTTTTTCTACATTATTTAGCAAAACGCAATTTTCATCCTCGTACAAGCACGAGAAAGGGCGGCGCCCCGCAGCTTTCGCCGCGCAACGCCGCCTTTGAAAATCCCAAAATCAAACGGATCCCGTACGGGATTTTATTTTTGCTTCTTCGCTTTTCCGCTTCTCTTTCGGAAGATCAGAGAACGGAACAACAGAATATTCATGGCAACGAAAAACAGTGCCAAAATGATCAGCGTCAGCTTCGGCTTCACGGGCGCCAGCGTCGCAAGCAGCATCATGGGGAAACCAAACACGATGGCAGGCAAGGTCTGATACACCAGGTTATCCGCCGCGGGTGTTTCAAACGTGCCGTCCAATTCACGCAGCAGGATGATTCCCGTGCTGGCAGTCCCCGTCAGCATTCCGAACATTGCCAAGAACTGCTCCTTGGAATACTCCTTGAACAGCGTTCTCGCCACGATCAGATTGTAGACATATGTGATCACCAAGCCCACGACGCCCAGGATCAGCAAGATCGCCCAGTATTTCTCAAAGGTTTCCAGACGGATCGCGGCAACGCCTGCCACCACCATCAGATCAAAGAAGAAATTGCTCGCCCGCGTCATAAGAAAATCGTTGGTCTGCTTTCGGCGGATCACTCCTTTTTTATGCAAAAGATTCACGACGGTCTTCATGAGCGTCGCAACCAACACGCCCAACAGGAAGTTGAATCCAAAGATCACCGAACGCATCCCGGGAAGCAGATTGCCCAGCGCAGTCATCAACAAATACACGAAGAAATACGCCACCGCGATGTAAGCGATCTGCACGGTCATCTTGTCCATGCTTCCCTGCATGGGGATCTCGTCCGTTCCCTGAATGGTTTCCAGCTTCAGCTCCTGGTCTTCCCCGCGCTTCACCTGCACCTTTCTGCGATGCTTGATGAAGTTCAGGTGGATCACTCCGCCGATGGCGGCGCTCAAAAAGCCCATGGCGGCAACCGTCAGCCCAAAGCTCTTTCCGTTGACGAAGCCGTAATCCATTTCGTAAATATTGCCGTAGTTCATCGCCTGACCGCTACCCTGACCGTAGCCGAAGGGAAGCAGGATGCCCGCCGCTTCAAAAAAGCCGTCCATGAAGAGCCATGCCGCCAGCATGGTGATCCCCATTCCCACCACCGCCTGCAAAAGATAAGTGGCAACGGTGGTCACGCCCGAATCAAAGATCTCCGTGGCGCGCTTTTTCCCAAATCCGTTCTTGGAGCCCTTGAACGCCGACGCGATAAAGCCCAACGCCAGGCAATGATAGGTCAAGATCTCCAGGGTATCGGAGCCGCTTCCACCAAACAGAGCGGTATTGAACATTTCGTCCCCCGTGATCCATTTGTAAACGGCAGAGATCAGCAATAAGATCAAGCCGCCCAGTACCGACGTGGGAATCAGGGAATATTCCAAGGGACGGATCCACTTTTTCAGCATATTCGCCAGCAGCAACGCCCCCAGCAACACACAAAACAGCAGCACGCTCCCCCACACCTTAAAGTCCCAAAAATTCACGGTCCTCAACCTCCTCCGTCAAATTCTTATAGCGGTAGTAAAAATTCATGTATTTCAAAGCGTTCATCCGCTTAGAGCCCTTGATCTGATATACGGTTTCCTTGTGGTACACGTTCAATTTGTTCTTGCCCAGCACGGTCACCACGCTCAACTCGGAAAAGGGCAAGGTCAACTGACCGTCGGTCCCCTCGTCCACCGTGAAACGGTCACCGTACAAACGCCATACGGCTTTTTCTCTCAACAGCTTCTTTCCATGGTACAGGATCACTTCGGAAAGCTCCACCGTATCCTCATAAAGCAGTTGATCCGGAGCTTTGGTATAGTCCAGCCCGTTTACGAAGCCGATCTGATGGCGGTACCACTCGGTCACGGTGGAAAACGGGAATTCACAGCCCACGCCTTCCAATCTCTTATTCGGCAGATAGCGCACCGTTTTCCCGCACTTCTTGCAGGAGATCACGTCCCCACGGCTCTCAAATTCGGAAAGACCGCAATCGGGGCAAACGTAGATCGCCCGTTCCAGATATTCGGCGCTTTTTTTATGGAAGTAATTTTCCTCAATGGAATATTCATCCACGTACAGAGCCTCGCAGATACGGCGGTACAGCTCGTCGTCGGACAGCTTTTTGTATTCCTCAGGCTCCATCACCGACGCAACGCCGCCGCGAAGGGTTCCCCGACGAACCGCGTCACTCCATCTGGGTTGAACGCCGTACCCTCCCTCAAGGCGGTAAAACGCCACGGGAAGCCGCAAAAAACGAACCAATCCCACGATGGAGGGCTTGATGTATTCGGTAACGCCGCTGTAGGTGCGGTTCCCCTCGGGAGCCACGGCAATGGAGCCTCCCTCCTTGGCAACCCGACCGCAGGTCAGCACCGCTCTGGCGTCGTTGGTCTGCTTCTTAATGGGAATGGGCGCCACCAAATAACGCAACAGGTCGGACACCTTCCCCATGGAAAAAATATCCTCGCTGGCAACGTAATAAACGGGTCCCTTGAACGCCATACCAACGAAAAACTGATCGAAAGCAGTCTGATGATTATACAGGATCAGATAGGGGCGATTCCCCTGCTCCCTGAATTTGGTGATGCGGATGCCATACTTGATACGGCTGTAAGGGTACAGCACCGCATACGCCAGATTTCGCACCACGCGGTGGCGAAATTTGATCCATTTTTTCTTTTTGTTTGGTTTCTTTCGTTCCATAAAAAGCACTCCCGCTTTCGAATTTTAGCCGTTTTCAGACAAAAATTGTCAAAAAAGAACCATGCTTATTATACAACGGAAATGTGAAATCCTTGTGAATACCGAAAAAGTTTTTTAAGTTTTGTTAAAAAAAACATTTCAAAACACAAAAAAATCCGCAGAGAACGGTTGATTCTTTGCGGATTCTGTGTTATAATTTTCTTAAATCTTATTTACGCGTCCAGGGTGGCGAAAATTTCACGCCAGACCGATTCGTCCTGGGCAGTCATGCGATCCCAATCAAACTTCCGCACGAAGGCGCGCTTGGCATCCTCGCTCTCCAGCTCTCCTTTTTTGGCACGGCTTTTCAGCTCCGCCAGATAGGCGTCCTTATAGCGCACCGCGTCAGCGGTATAGTTGGGGTTATGTCCCTTCCCCGAAACCTCTAAAAAACGCACGCGGTCGTTGTGCTCCAACGTCCGTTTCAAGACACGGAAATGATGCTTGCTATGCACCGTGGCGTCGTCGGCGGAGTGGATCACCAACGCCCGTCCCTTGAAATTCGCCAGACTTTCCTCGGCTTTGTAACCGATGAAATCGGGGTTGCTCTCCTGCTCCAGGCGGTACGCTTGCCGATAATAAGGCTTCATGATGCCGCCGAACACCTGCCCCAGCATCCGCTCCACCGACAAGAAGCCCGAAATGGCGACCACGTGGGTGATCTCGGGATGCAACGCGGCAATGTTCAACGCGGAAAACCCGCCCCAGCTATGCCCCACCACCGAAAAAGTGAACGCCGAATAGTCGGGATCCTTTTCCAGTGTGGTCAGCGCGGCGTGAAGGTCTGCCAAGGACTGGGCAAAACCGTTAGTGTGCGCCCCCTCGGATTCCATGCAGCCCGTATGGTCGTACGCAAACACCAGATACCCGTGCTTCGCCAGACACTCGATCTCCTTCATATAAGAACGGTGTCCCCCGCCCATTCCGTGGTCAAAGATCACGATGCGGTAGGGCTTGGGAGAATCGTACTGATAAAAATACCCCTGCAACCGCTCGCCTCGGAGATTCTCGAAGGGATAGGGGCTCTGCCGAAGCCCTTCAAAATCCGACGCGGAATAGTAATACGCCGTACCGTGATCGTCGCAACGGGAACGAACCGCCTTCAGGTACGCGTTTTCCACCTGTTTTTCAAAAATCATATCTACTCTCCTATCATTTCACGACATCGCAAGATTAGTTTGCACCAACGGCAAAAACTTTATACGGAGCCAAACCAATCCCACGGACTTCCCGTCGGTTGATAGATCACCTTTTTTCCGTCGGGCAGAGTGATGCGGTGGCAAACCAGGGAAATACCCGAATTTCCCGTTCCGCCGTATTTCCGATCTTCCAGCAGAGGCAGCTTTCTCGACGCAAACTGCACGCGGATCTGATGCGTTCTTCCCGTGACGGGAGTAACTTCCACCAGCGCCAAGGGCTGTTGAGTTTGGGGATGGACCGTGGTTTTTAACACCCTGTATTGCAAAATCGCTTCCTTGACACCGTTTCGCTTTCGATCAACGGGATACACCTTGTTTTTTCGGCGGTCATAGTAAAGCAGGTCCCGCAATTCCCCCGACACCTCGTCGGGGATCCCCTGCGTGACAGCAAGATAGACCTTCTCCATGCGATGCTCCCGCACCGCCGCCGAAAGGATTGCCGCCATCTCCCGATTTTTGGCATAGACCGTCACGCCGCCAACCCCTCGATCCATGCGGTGGATCACGCCGACGTATCCCCCGTTCCGTTCAGCCAACAGATCTCCCAAGCCCGAACCGTCCCCAACCTGCTCCGAAACCAGCTCGGGGGGCTTGACGACTGCTATAAGATCATCCGTTTCCCATAAAATTTCCATTTTTTATACCTTCTCTGAATCATTTTCACAAGGAGTTTGCCATGACAAACGACGTTTTAAACCCATCCGTTTTGCAAGAAAAATTGAAAAAACACACCAACGGTATGCAAATTCACGTTCTGGACTGCTGTCCGTCCACCAACACGCTGGCAAAGGAGCTGGCGCTGTCGGATCCCGACCTCACCGCTCTGATCGTTGCCCACAGTCAATCCGACGGACGCGGCAGGCAGGGCAGGAGCTTTCTTTCTCCCGACGGAACGGGCGTTTACGTTTCAATCGTATTCCCTCTTACGGGAGCGCTGTCCTCCGCTCTAACCCTGACCTGCGCCGCGTCGGTGGCGGTGATGCGCGCAATTCGCGCACTCACGGGACTGCAAACAGGGATCAAATGGGTGAACGATCTGCTCCTCGACGAACGAAAGGTCTGTGGGATCCTGACCGAAGCCGTGACCGTAGGATCGCGCACCTCGCTGATCGTGGGCATCGGAATCAATCTCCGCCCCATGACCTTTCCCAAAGAGCTGGAATCCATTGCGGGAACGCTGGATCAACCAACACTCCCTCGCTCGGAGCTGATCTCCGAGATCGTGACGCAGCTGCTTCCCTACGTTCGGAATCCTTTGGACAGCGGCTGGCTCAAGGATTACCGCGAGTACTCCTGTGTGATTGGAAAAGAGATCCTGCGGATCGAAAACGGAACCGCGCTCCCCTGCGTCGCCCAAGAAATTGACGGGCGCGGAAGATTGCTGGTTCGCTACCACGACGGAACCGAGGAACTGCTCCAAAGCGGAGAGATCTCCATCCGATTTCAGTAAACCGAATCGTGTTCAAGGGTGAGTCAAACGCCTTTAGTTTGACTCACCCTTGTTGTTTATTCTTCCGACTCCTCGGTTGATTCGGATGCTTCCGCCTTGGGTTGCGGTTCTTTCTTGCCTTTGAATCCGTTTTTCACAAACGCGCCAAAGCCGCAAGCCGTCCGCTTTACCCACGGAATCAGCCGACGTCGGTAAACGATGCTCAAAATCACGCCTGCCGCCAACAGCATCCCGCCCAGTCCGATGAGAATGATACGCGTCAGGAAGCTGCCGCGATATTCCTCAGCCGCCGTAACGCTCTTTTCATGTGCGGTGAACACCGCCTCAAAGACGGGATTGCGCTGATCCAAATATACGGCGCTGTTCCACACCTCGGGGGACCAGCCCGCAAAGGAATAGGTATATTCCCCGTCGTCCGCCTTGGTGGGCGCGTCGGGCAATTCCAGCTTATCCCCAAAGAACAATTTCACCGTATGATACACTGCGCCGTCCGCCACGAAGGTGATCTCAAACGCGATCTTTTCCACCTTCAATTCAACAGAACGGAGCGCCGCGGGCATCACGAAGGACGTTCCCGTCACCGTTTCGGTCCTGCCGTCGGCATAGGTGAGGACGGCGCCCACCACCTCGTAGCCGTATCCGCATTTCACGTTCAGATCCACGGTATCACCCTCTGCCGCGCGAGGGGGCAACGCGGTCAACTGGCTGTTCTGCGTGGGATCGGTATAGCTCATCACGTATTCGGTACGGTAAACGATCTGCTGATCCGCATCCACGGTCAGCAATAGCCGCCCGACGTAACGCTCCGCTTCCATCTCGGTGAGGGTGCCGTCGGTCTGCGAATACACCGTTCCAACCACGCCGTCATCTTTTGGACAGCCAACGCTGACCAAGACCGAAAGATCAAAATTCAGCGGTCTGCCGATCTGATCCAGGAATTCGATCTGATAATACACGGTGCCCGCATACTGTCCCGCGGTCTTCCGCAGACGCAGATTCACGCAGCCCCCCTGCGCCAGAGTCTGCAATTGCTCCGCGGTAAAGGTCACCGAGAAATTCTCCCAAGCCACCTCTAACTGCCGATCCAGCCCCAAAGCATACTCGGCGGCGGACTTGAACCGCACCATGGGATCGGTGGGCTTGAGGATCACCGCGGCGTCGGTATGCTCCGCCTCGCAAACGCTGCCGTCGCCGTTGCTTGCCAACGGTCTGCTCGACGGCGTGTGAATGGCTTTGTAGGTCACGTCCCCCTTCAAGGGCTCAAAGGAGCGGTCCCACCGTTCAAAAACATAGGTGTAATCATCTGCGGGAATTCCCTTCGGAATTTCGCTGTCGTCGGCGGTTTCACCGTAGGGAACCTTGGTGTAATAGGTCTGCTCTCCCACGATCCAGGTCACCGTATAAACGGGAACCTTGTAGGTCGCGGTGTAGGTCACCGTATAACCGGAGGTCTGGGACTCCCAACCGATAAATTCAAAAGAAATATCCCCATCGGGTTCCCGTTTCACATCGTCGGCAGTAAAAGGACACTGATGCGTCTGCCCGTAGGAATAGGTCTGCGTGACCGGAGTCTTCCCGGGGATCTTCCACACCACCTTGTACAAACGGGGCTCGGTTTGGTAATGAGGAGTAATATTCAGATCCTTCGTTACCCGCAGGGTGGTCAGATCCAGATAATCCGATTCGGATGGATTGACGGTACCAAAATACACCCATCCCAAGAACCAGTATTCCGAATTGCGCTCGTCCCCATCCTTTTTGTGCGAGGGGATCTGATCCCGGAACAATCCCAAGGACTGCCCCCAATGCACCGAGATCTCGCCCAGCTTTTCGCCGTCAAAGCCGTAGAAGGTCACGGTCTTAATATTCTCCAGACTCCGCTTGCAGGTCACCCTCTGATGCAAGGTCACCCTCTGATCGGTCTGCACGTCCTGGCGTTTTTTCAGCGTCCCCGCTTTGTATTCCTTCGCCAACGCCGATTCGATATCGGACAGCATGGGGTTGGGGGGACATTCTCCCACGGGTGGGTCCACCGCAACGGGCTCATTTCCTGGATTTTTCACTACCGTTGGTGCATTTCCAGGGTTAGAAGGGATCGCACCCGTCCATTTCATGGTGGGAACCGCCATATTTTCAATATAGTTCGGCTCTCCCGGATGCTTCACGGGCTCGGGCAAGGAATCGGGAAGCACCACCTCGGCTTGGGGGATCTCCACCGTGGTGGGATCCGCTCTGTTGCTGTCGGTCAACCGATGCTCCTTGTAAAGAATATCGTTAAGCAGACGACCTTCCAGCGTCCAGTTGGTGTCCATGGTCACCGAATCGTTGAGGGCAGCGTACAGGGCGTAGCTTTGCGCGATCATGATCTGCATCTGCACGGTCTTTCCCTTCATTGCCACCAATCCGGGGATCCCCTTGGTGCAGTAGATGGCTTCCATGTCCAGATAGAAGGTCTTCAGGCTGCGGCAAAGCTCGTCGTAATGCGCCCGATAATAGGCGTATTTTGCCATAGTGCGCTCAAATTTGGAGCCGTAAGAGGCATTGGAAACCTTTTCGTACTCTATCAAAAGATTTTTCAAGGACTGGCTGGCGGCTCGCGCCTCGTCCAAAAGCGAGCGATTGATCCCCGTCAGATGCTCCTGCCCCTGCAACGTATCCAGAAAAGAGGTAGCGGTGGGACCCTTGATGCTCAAATAATAGCTCCACGGCACATCTGCCATCACATGGATGTAAGCACTGTCCAGGATCGCCAGAGCGCCGTTGATGACTTCCATTTTGCTCAAAAAGGTTTTGTATTTGCCGTAAAGTGCGGCGTTCTGCTCCCGCAGTTTTTCATAGGCGTAGTAGGCTTCCTCCGCTTCCGCATACGCCTTTTTCTTGGCTTCGTTGTCATTGTACGCCTTCACGTCGGCTTCGTACTGCGTTTTAGCGGCGACGTAGCTGTCGTAAAGCGCTTTTTTCTCGTCATAAGCGGCTTTTGCCTTTAAATAGCTCTCATACGCCGCCAGATCGATGGGGTACTGCTTCTTTGCTTCCAGATAATTCTCATACGCCTGCTGTTGCGTCTGATAATCCTCGTAAGGCTTCAAGCGATCATAGGCGTCCTTGCCCACCGTATAAGGGAGCGTCACCAGGGTACTGGCGATCTCAACGGGGATATTCACTTGCCAATCGAAATCCACGTCCAGCGTGAAGGTCTGGGACTGCGTCAAGCCGCTGAAGGTGCAGAAATACACACCGTCCGTCCCTTTTTGCAGCGTTTTTTTGGTGGCACCGTTGAAGGTGACCGCCTTGGGGATCCAAAGCACGGTTTCCCCATTCTGCGCGACGTATTCATAGGGCTCCACCAAAATCTTCAACACGCCGCTGTCGGCATCGTATTCCCGATCAATGACCGAATCGGGGATACGGGCGTGAGTCAAAGAGATCTCGGTCAAAGCGTCCAGCGCCTTCTTCTCGGCTGCGGACAGTCCCGCGCCGTACATCGCATCGTACAGCTTGGATGCGGACAGCGTCACGTCGCTGGATAGCCCCTTGCCGTAATTCAGGCTTGTCTGCGCCGCCCCCACGGGTATCTGCAACAGCATCACCAGACAGATCACCAGGGACAGCGCCCCCATCCACAATCCCGAGAATTTTTTTATTTTCATAACTTTTCACCGTACTTTCATAAAGGATACCTATATCATATCATATCTGAAAAAAAAAGTCAAGATTTGACGCTTTCTTTTTACGGTTTGTTCTTATATAAGAGAGCTCGAATCAACGAGTCCAGTTAGGTTAGACTAAACAAGAAGGAGCCAAACGCGATTCCGCGTTTGGCTCCCCATTGGGTATTCGATCAATAATTTTCCGCGTGGATCTCAAAGTAGCTTTGAGGATGCGCGCAGGTGGGGCAGATCTCGGGCGCCTTGGTGCCAACCACGATGTGTCCGCAGTTGCGGCACTCCCAAACCTTGACCTCGCTCTTTTCAAACACGGCGGCGGTTTCCACGTTCTTCAGCAGCGCGCGGTAACGCTCCTCGTGCTTTCTCTCGATGGCAGCCACCAGACGGAATTTCTCCGCCAGGTCGTGGAAGCCTTCCTCGTCGGCGGTCTTTGCGAAGCCGTCGTACATATCGGTCCACTCATAGTTCTCACCGTCGGCAGCGGCAGCCAGATTCTCGGCGGTGTTGCCCAGACCTGCCAGCTCCTTGAACCACATCTTTGCGTGCTCCTTCTCGTTGTCCGCGGTCTTCTGGAACAGCGCAGAGATCTGCTCAAAGCCCTCTTTCTTTGCCACCGACGCAAAATAGGTGTACTTGTTGCGCGCCTGGGATTCTCCCGCAAAGGCGGCTTGCAGGTTCGCCTCGGTTTTGGTCCCTGCATACTTGGATGTTTTGATTTCCATTAATTTATCTCCTTTCACACGGCACTTGGGGCAAACTGCCTCTACGCCGTCTTGTACCTGAAATATTTCTCCACATACCAAACATTTGTAAGTTTTCATCATCAAATTCTCCTTTTTATTTTGGCTTCAACTCTTGTTGTGGCACTATTTTACCACATTTTCAGAGAAAGTTCTGTGACTAGGTCGCATTTCTCCTGCACATACTCAAATTATAGCACGATTTTTTCCAAAAAGCAAGCAGTTAAACTATTTTAAATGAAAAAATTTTCAAAAAAAGAAAAATCTGCAAAAAAGCATTGACAATTTTCGCTTCTGCATTTATAATATTAGTATCGCATACGCGAAATACGATCTGTTGAAGAGTAAAAGCATGGGCGTTGGAACGAAAGTTTCTCCAGTGCCGCCCGGACGGGGAGTTGTCGGGTGGACGAAAGGGGGCTTTCGCATTCTGATGCAGAAGGCGACTGTCCCTACGGTTCATGCTTTGCATCCCGCTTCATAGGGCAGACTTGCGCTCCGCCGACTACCGTCGGCGCCCCTCTCGTTCCGCCATATGGGTGGAAAAGGAGGGATTTTTTTATGAAACAACACCGCTCGTCCATCTTTCCCAGCTTGAAGATTCTCACCACCGCCGCAATGCTCACCGCCGTCAGCGTGGTCATCGGCGCATTCTGCAAGAATTTTCTGAATTTTGGAAACGGACTGTTCCGTATCACCTTTGAAAATCTGCCCGTGATCCTGTCGGGGATCCTGTTTGGTCCCATCATTGGCGGCATCGTGGGGATCTCCACGGACCTGGTCAGCTATCTGCTGTCCCCACAGATCTATCCCCCCAACCTGATCGTCACCTTCGGCGCTTTCTCGGTGGGATTCATTTCGGGGATCATGTCCCACTTCGTGATCCGGAAACGGGGAACGGCACAGATCATTCTCTCCGCCTTCTCCGCCCATATCGTGGGCTCCATGATCATCAAGCCCATCGGACTTTACCAATTTTATGGGTGGGCGGTCCTCTGGCGGATCCCTCTCTATCTGATGATCGTTCCCATTGAGATCATCCTGCTCTGTCTGCTGTTCCGCAACCGCAGCTTTCAAGCTATGATCGGCGCCGTTGGCTCGGGCATCCCCCCCAAGGGCGAAGAACCGCAGACTCCCGACACATCCGAATTCGAGCCCATGGATTATCAGTCGGCGCTTCGCTATATTCACTCGGTCAGCGGGCATTTCTGCAAGCCGGGATTGGAACGGATCACTACCCTTTGCGACGCGCTGGGACATCCCGAAAAGGACCTGAGATTCATTCACGTGGCAGGCACCAACGGCAAGGGCTCCTTCTGCGCCATGACCGAATCCATTCTTCGGACGGCAGGCTACAAAACGGGGCTTTACACCTCACCCTTCATCAAGGAATTCAATGAACGGATGCGTGTGAACGGCGAAAACATCAGCCGCGAGGAGCTGGTGGAGCTGACCGAGCAGGTGCGCCCCATTGCCGATTCCATGGAAGACAAGCCCACCGAATTTGAGTTGATCACCGCCATTGCCTTCCTCTATTTCAAGCGTCATAACTGCGACGTCGTGGTGCTGGAAGTGGGGCTGGGCGGACGGTTGGATTCCACCAACGTCATTCAAGCTCCTATCCTGTCCGTCATTACGGGCATCGACTTCGACCACACCGATCTTCTGGGGGACACCCTGGAAGCTATCGCCGCAGAAAAAGGCGGCATCATCAAGTCGGGCTGTCCCGTTCTCTACGGTGGCTCGGACGCGTCGGTTTACCAAACGCTGAAAAACATTTCAGACGCGCAAGGCACTCGGCTTTACACCGTGGATCCCACCCGTCTTTCGGTCAGATCCATGACGGTGGACGGCACGGTGATGGATTTTGGTGAATGGAAAGAACTGAAGCTCCCTCTCTTGGGAACCTATCAGCCTCAAAACGCGGTCAACGTTCTTTCCGCCATTGAGTTGCTCAACGCAACGGGTAAGTGGAACATCCCCGAATCTGCCGTTCGGACGGGACTTGCAACCGTGAAGTGGCACGCCCGTTTTGAAAAGCTGAAGGACTCCCCTCTCGTTTTCTTCGACGGCTCCCACAATCCTCAGGGAATCGCCTCGGCAGTGAATACGATCCGAACCTATTTCCCCGACCAAAAGGTCGACATCCTCACGGGCGTGATGCGTGACAAAAACTTTGAGGTCATGATCGACTGCATCAGCCAAGTGGCTGACCGCGTGTTCACCGTCACCCCCGCCAATCCACGCGCCCTTCCCGCCGAGGAATACGCCGCCCATTTCCGTGCCCACGGAGTGGATGCGTCGGCTCATTCCACGGTAAACGAGGGGGTAAAAGCGGCTGTTTCCCACGCGAAAAACGCCAACGTCCCCTTGATCTGTCTGGGATCCCTCTATCTTTACGGCGAGCTTGCCGATCTGATACAAAAAGAATCTTAAGGGCTTCGCCCCGTGAGTTCGGAACCATCCTCACGAAAAACAAAACTAGGAGAATTAAAAATGCAATCAAGAAAAACCACCCGTCGCCAACGCACCCGTACCGTCTGCTACGCCGCCATCATCGCCGCGCTCTACACCGCTCTTACCTACGTGACTTCTCTGTTCGGTCTGGCAAGCGGTGTCATCCAATTGCGGCTCTCGGAAGCGCTCTGCATCCTTTCGGTCTTCACTCCCGCCGCCATCCCCGGACTTACCCTGGGATGCCTGATCTCCAATCTGGTGACGGGATGCCTGCCAACCGACGTTCTGTTCGGATCGCTGGCAACGCTTCTTGGGGCGTGGGGCGGGTGGCTTCTGCGGAAAAAGCCCTACATCGCGCCACTTCCCACCGTCATCAGCAACACCGTCATCGTCCCCTTCGTTCTGGCTTACGCCTACCGCGTGGAAGAGGGACTTCCCTTCCTGTTCCTCACGGTTGGGATCGGAGAACTGCTGTCCGCTTATCTGCTTGGGATGATCCTCTATTATCCTTTGAAGAAAAATCAGGGAAAGCTGTTTGAATTTTAAGGCAACAACGCATTTTAAAAATACCGTCAGATGATCCATACTATATTCGGAAAGGGGGGAGTGATATGATCTCCATTACGCCGTCAAAAGGCGCGGCGTTTGCCATGGAACGGCTGAAGCGGCACGGCTTTGAAGCCTACGCAGTGGGTGGATGCGTGCGGGATTCCCTGCTCGGACGAGCCCCCAACGACTGGGATCTTACCACCAACGCCCTTCCCGAGCAAACGGCAGCCTGCTTTTCGGATCACCGCATCATCGACACGGGCATGAAGCACGGCACCGTGGCAGTGCTCCACGAGGGAGAGCTGCTGGAGATCACCACTTACCGCCTGGACGGCGACTATGCGGATAACCGCCATCCCGTCAGCGTCACCTTCTCAAAAGAATTGCGGGACGATCTTTCCCGTCGGGATTTCACCGTCAACGCCATGGCATATTCCCCGGAGGTTGGATTGGTGGATTGTTTCGGCGGCAAAAAGGATCTTGCAGACGGCATCATCCGCTGCGTGGGAGATCCTCAAACGCGCTTTGAAGAAGACGGACTTCGGATCCTGCGCGCCCTTCGGTTCGCGTCGGTGCTTGATTTTTCCTTGGACGAAAAAACGGCAGACGCGGTGCATCATTGCAAGCATCTGCTGAAAAACATTGCCAACGAGCGGATCCGAGAGGAATTCTGCAAGCTGCTCTGCGGCAAGCGCGCCGTGCCGATCCTGCGAGAATTCGGGGACGTGATCGCGGAATTCATCCCCGAGATCGCCCCTTCTTTCGGATTCGATCAAAGATCCAAATACCACTGCTACGACGTTTGGGAGCACACACTCCGCGCCCTGGAGCAGACCGAAAGCCATGATCTCGTGACCCGTCTTGGAATTTTGTTTCACGACATTGGAAAACCCCTTTGTTTTGTGGAAGACGAAGCGGGTGGACATTTTCCCCGTCATGCAGAAGCGGGGGTGGAGCTTTGCGACGGCATCCTGCGACGGCTCCGATTCGATAACGCCACGCGGGATTTGCTATTAAAGCTGGTGAAATACCACGACGTACCCCTGATCCCCGAAGACAAGCACGTGAAGCGCGCCATCCTGCGCTACGGCGAGGACGGCTTGCAAAAGCTGTTGGAGATCCAACGGTGTGACCGTCTGGCGCACGCCCCCGACTATTCCGAGCCCCCTGCCTATCTTGACGAGATCCCCGTCATCGTGGAGCGGATCCGAGAAGAAAACGCTTGCCTGTCGTTGAAGACGCTGGCGGTGAAGGGGGACGATCTGATGGCGTTGGGCTACCCATCGGGCAAAGAGATCGGAGCGGCACTGCAAACGCTTCTGGACGCCGTGATCGACGGCGATCTCCCCAACGACAAGGAAACCTTGATAAACCATGTAAAAGATCATATGAAAAGACCGCAGGAGCTCCATTGAGCGCCTGCAGTCTTTTGTTTTGTTATCAAACCCGCGTCGTTATGATTCCGACGCACCGATCTCTTTCAAGAACCGCTGAATCCGCGAAAGAGCTTCCTTAATGTGTTCGGTTGAATAACAGTAGGACGCGCGTACGAATCCCTCGCCCCCCGCGCCGAACGCCGTGCCCGGCACCACCGCTACCTTTTGGGAATACAGCAATTTTTCGCAAAACTCGTCGCTGGTCATCCCCGTGGAGCGAATACACGGAAACGCGTAAAACGCCCCCCTCGGCTCTCGGCAGGTCAACCCGATCTTGTTGAAGCCGCTGACGATCAGCCGCCGACGCATATCGTATTCCTCATACATTTTTTGCACCGCCTCGTCGCCGTTTCGGAGCGCCTCGATGGCGGCGTACTGCGCCGTGGTGGGCGCCGACATGATGGCGTACTGGTGGATCTTGGTCACCTGCTCGATGATCTCACGGGGACCGCAGGCATAGCCCATGCGCCATCCCGTCATGGAATAGGTCTTGGAAAATCCGTTGATGATCACGCAACGGTCCCGCATTTCGGGAAGCGAGCCGATGGAAACGTGACGTTTCCCGCCAAAGGTCAGCTCGGCGTAGATCTCGTCCGAGATCACTACGATATCCGTCCCCCTCAGCACCTCCGCCAACGCCTCCAGATCCTCCCGCTCCATGATCGCTCCCGTGGGGTTGCAGGGATAGGGCAGGATCAGCGCCTTGGTTTTGGATGTAATGGCGCCTCGGAGCATTTCGGGCGTCACCTTGAAATCATGCTCTGCCGTGGTTTCCAGCACCACGGGAGTTCCGCCGCAAAACCGAACCATGGGCTCGTAGCAAACGTAACTGGGCTGAGGGATGATGATCTCATCTCCCCGGCATATGATGGCGCGCAAGGTCATATCAATGGCTTCCGAGCCACCCACCGTCACCAGGATCTCTCCGTCCGGATCAAACTGCATCTGATATTTCCGATCCATATACGCCGAGATCTCACGGCGCAGCTGCATCAAGCCGCGGTTGGCTGTGTATCTGGTCTTTCCCGACTCCAGCGACAGGATTCCCGCCTTGCGGATCTCCCACGGAGTTGGAAAATCGGGTTCTCCCACACCCAATGAGATCACGCCCTGCATGGATTCGGCAATGTCAAAATATTTTCGGATCCCCGACGGCGGGACCGCCGTCACAACGGGGGATAGAATTTTTGAATAATCCATCAGAATGAATAACTGCCTCTCTCATCCACGCCGTCCCCCAGCAGCTCCACGTCCATCTCCTTGTAACGGCGGAGGACGAAATGAGTTGCGGTGGAAGTCACCGACTCGATGGTGGAAAGCTCCTTTGCAACGAATTTTGCGACCTCGTGGAAGGTCTTTGCCTTTACGACTACGTTCAGGTCGTAAACGCCCGACATCAGATAAACCGACTCCACCTCGGGATATTTCATCACCTTGGCGGCAACGTCCTCAAAGCCCAAGCCTGCCTTGGGCGTGACCTTCAATTCAATGATGGCGGAAACGAAGGCGTCGTCCAGACGCTCCCAGTCCACCACGGTCTTGTATCCGCGGATGATGCCCGCGCGCTCCATCTCGTCGATCTCCGCGCGTACCGCGTCCTCGGTCATTCCCAGCATGGTCGCCATATCCGCCACCGAGGTGTGGGCGTCCCGTTCCATCAATTTCAACAGTTTAACGTTCATAAGAACCTCTTTTCATTCGTTAGTCTTCGACTCTCTCGATTTTATCGATCACGACGGGCGTCTTGGGAACGTCGTCGTACCAACCCATCCGTCCCGTAGGAACCGACGCGATACGGTCCACGATATCCATACCATCGACCACTTGTCCAAAGCCCGCGTACTGAGCGTCCAGATAGGATGCGTCCTTGTGCATGATGAAGAACTGGGAAGATCCCGAGTTGGGATCCTGGGTGCGCGCCATGGAAAGCACGCCCGGGGCGTGGTGCAAGTCGTTCGCCATAAAGCCGTTTGCCTTGAATTCACCGTAGATAGCGCCTGCTTCCTTATGCTCGAAGCTCTCGTCAAAGCCACCGCCCTGGATCATAAAGCCTTTGATCACGCGGTGAAAGATCAGTCCCGAGAAAAAGCCCTGATCCACCAGAGAAAGAAAATTCTCAACGGTCTTGGGCGCTTTTTCGGGGTACAGCTCTGCGGTCATGGTGCCGTAGTCACGGACGGTAATTGCGATCTTTGGATGTTTCATTTTTATAAATTCCTTTCAATTGGGTAAATTTCATTCATTTTCGGTTTGGGGATATGCTGCCTCGAACAATTCTTCGATTCTTTGGGCTTGCTCCGACAAATGCAGATAGCCGAACAGCACTTCCATCCCCGTTGCGGTGCGATATTGAGATTGGCTGGCGCTTTTTGGCACGTTCAGGTGTCCCGAATTGCGCCCCCGTTTGTAAATTCGCGTTTCTTCCTCGGTCAGCAGGGGCAAAATACGCTCCATGGCTTCCGCCTGGGCGGATGCCCGAACGAAGCGCAGAGCTTCGGCGTTGAGGTGTCCCGACTTGGAAAGTCCCCGTTTCACCAACAGCTCACGAACCCGCAGCTCCAACACGCAATCCCCAAGATACGCCAACGCCGACGTACTGATCTCATTGAGCGGAATCATGGCGCATCTCCTTTCCGATTTCCGATACGATTATTATACACGATTTTCCATCAAAATGCAATAGATTTTCACAAAGAAGACGGATTCACTCCGACTTCCCGTCTTTCGACGGCTCCAATTGGATCTTCTGCAAGGCTGCGGGGGGAATATGTCCCTTGGCGCGCTCAAAATACTGAATGTTATTCCGCAGAAGCATCAGAATGTGATTATTCGGCGTTCTGTCCTCTGCTTCGGAAATATAGATCAGCTTGCGAAGCACGTCCTCGGGCAAACGAACCGTCAATTCGGTCTGGTTTTTCATGGTCTTACCTCTTTTTCAATTTCATGATTTTGTTTGGAAAAGGACACAACCCCCTCGGCTGTGTCCTTTTCGATTGAAATTTTGCTTATGCGTTTTCCAAAACCTTTTGCAAAGCAAAGTAGTAGTTACCGTTATATTCCACGATATACCAACCGTTGGTCGTGCCGTACTTGGTGGTGGTTTCACCCTCTGCGACCACCTTCACAACGGTTCCCTTCGCCAACTTCTTGCAGGTTCCCGTGGTGGTAGGCTCGCCATACAAGCCGCTGTCGTCAACCTTGAACTTCTTGGAAACGTCGCCCGTCACCTTGGTGAAATCGTACTTCTCAATGAGGAAGTTTACGTCGGTGACCGCAGGCGCAGGCGTACCGTCGGAATTGCTGGTAAGAACGCCGTAGGAAATAAAGCAATAACCGCCTTTTCCATCCTCGATCAAGCACCAAGTCATGGTACTGCTACCGTTCTCCTGCGCGAACACACCCATTGCCACTGCTTTCACTGCATTGGTCTTATAGAGGAATCCCGCGGAGTTGCCGTCCATGATGGCAGGAGTGCTTCTGGTATGCACCTTTTCCTCGCTAACGTAGAAGGTCTTAACCTCGTCAAACTTCTCCAGCTCATCATAGAAAGCCAACAGCTGATCCAGGTTTCCGCCGACTACGGAAAGGCAATCGGTAGCAACAAAGCAGTTCACCAGCTCGTAATCAATCTCATACTCGATGGCACACCATTCCATACCTTCCACGGTTCCCTTGGCAACCACGGTTACTTCGGTATTCTTGGTCAAAACACCTTTTTCAGAACCGTCGGTGTAAGGTCTTTCGCGAACCGCAACCTGTCCAACGGACACATACATTTTAGTTTTCGCCGTCAATGCGGTGAAGTGCTGATCGTAGTCATCTGCCTCACCTGTAGGATTGGTGGTAAGATACTTGGTACTCATGAAGCCCTCGTATTCTTTGCCCTCAACGGTCACCTTTACCTTGCTCCAGCCCTTCAGCTCGCTTTGCGCGATCACGGAGATCGCGATTGCGTTACCTTTCACAGTGGTAAGCCGAGTGGAGAATGTGTCGTTGGAGGAAGCATACTTACGGATATTCACATCGCCCATGTTATAGAGCGTTTTTTCACACGCCGTAAAGGTCTTCTCGCCGATATCGTCGGTGGTAAGCATCTTGGTTCGGATGTAATACTCTTGTCCCTCATACTCCACCTTGCACCAGTTGGACGCCTTGCCCACGCGGTGCAGCTCGGTCAACTGCGCCAGGTTCTTGGTCTGCGTCACGTCGGACACCAGCTTCACTGCGGCGCTGGCAGTAGAAACGTAAACGTAGTCATCCACGGCGGTATAAGCCACCTGGGTGGGGTCGTCGGTGGGCGCGGTGGGGTTGTTTTCTTCCGAGGATCCCGTGGTGATCTGATATACGGGTTCGCTTCCCGAGGGAACCTCTCCGCTGCCCTCGCCGTCCCCTTTCACCACACAGGAGGCGAGCCCGGCGGTCAACATTCCCGCCAAAATCATGAGGCTGACAGTTCTTTTCAAATTTTTCATGTTCTTTTTTTCCTTTCCTTTGCTTTCAAATACTTTACAATCTTCCGCTCAATTTCTATGTACAGAAGCCAAAAGGCTCCGAAAATAGGCATAATTTCGGATTATAAATATATTATAGCATACAAAGAAAACCTTGTCAATGACAAATCTCGGTTTTTTAAAAATTTTTTCAATCAGTCGATCCGGACGCTGTATTCGCGAACGTCGGTCTGCCACGGTTCTGCACGCATCAAGTCCTTTTGTCGTAAAGCTGGGTGCGCTCTCTCGAATTTGCAGGCAATGCACCACGGCTCCACGCAAATATACGTTCCCCAAACGTTTTTCCGAAAGCCCGGATAGGGAAAATTCGGACAGCGAACGGTAAGACAAACGCGGCTTCAGGGTGATCCGTCTCCGCATATCACAAAACGTTCTCCTTTAAGATGCGGTTTGATAACATTGTAACACAATTGTTTGAATAATGCAAGCAAAAAAGCGCACAATAAGAAAAAGTTTTCGATTTTTGGGGGAAATATGGTTCAAAAGGATATTCGTCTGCGTGCTTGCATCGCGTCCTCTGCTACCGTAGTTGGAAAAAAAGAAAAAGAGGGACCTTTGGGAGATCTTTTCGATCTTCACGATCCCGATTGCAAATTCGGTCAGAAGACGTGGGAAACCGCAGAGGGGGAAATGCAACGCCAGGCTTTTGGGCTTGCGCTGTCACGAATCGAAAAAAAAGATGCCGACGTAGGGGCATTATTCGCTGGGGATCTGCAAAATCAGTGCGTTGGTTCTGCCTACGGATTGGAGAGCTACGACGTTCCCTACTTCGGGCTGTACGGTGCCTGCTCCACCTGCGCCGAGGGGCTTTTGCTGGCGTCCATGACGGTCACCTTGGGGGCTTTTGACCTCTGCGCCGCCGTGACCTCCTCTCATTTTTGCGCCGCAGAACGGCAATACCGATCCCCCTTGGAATACGGCTCTCAACGCCCTCCCACGGCCCAATGGACGGTGACGGGAGCAGGCGCGTTTCTGGTGGGACTTGCCTCGGACTACCCCGATTGCGTTCGGATCGTTGGCGGAATGCCGGGAAAGGCTCGCGATTATGGAGTAAACGACGCCAACAATATGGGCGCCGCCATGGCACCCGCGGCGGCTGACACCCTCAAGAGGTATTTTGAGGCGACTCAAACCGCCCCCTCGGACTATGACCGCATCATCACGGGAGATCTTGGATTTGAGGGTGGGGACATCCTCTGCGAACTGCTCCGCACGGAAGGCATTAAGATCAGCGAGCAGTACGACGATTGCGGAAAGATCATCTATGACCGCGAAGCCCAGGACGTTCACGGAGGCGGTTCGGGGTGTGGTTGCTCCGCCACGGTACTGGGAGCCTATATTCTTCCAAAACTGCAACAGGGCGCGTGGAAACGGATCCTGTTTCTCGCCACGGGAGCCATGATGAGCCCCGACAGCATCAAGCAAGGGGGAAATATCCTTGCCGTGGCGCATCTCCTGGAGCTGCAAGCCCCAAAATCTGACGAAACCGAGGAAACAGATCATGCTTGAAGCAATTCTTCCCTATCTCCGCGCCTTTTTAGTTGGCGGCGCGTTCTGTGTCATTGCCCAAATTTTAATTGACAAAACCAAGCTGACACCCGCGCGCATTCTGGTATTTTACGTGGTGGCGGGTGTTATTTTGGGCGCTATCGGCGTCTACAAGCCTTTGGTGGATTTTGCGGGTGCGGGAGCAACCACTCCCTTGACGGGCTTCGGCTACGCCATCTCCAAGGGGATTCGGGAAGCGGTGGATTCCCAAGGGCTTTTGGGCGCCCTGACGGGCGCTCTGAAAGCCACGGCAGGCGGCATTTCCGCAGCGCTGGTCTTCGGGTATCTCGCCTGCTTGATCTTCCGCGGAAAGCCGAAGGGGTGAAACACAAAAAAGGACGGTTCAACGAAAATTGAGCCGCCCTATTTAATTTTATGGAGCACGTTATATTTACATCCGCTAGGTATCTAATCAACAGATTGAAACTGTTTGGGTGATATTCCGACTTCGTCGGAGTGATATGATCGCCTTCGCTGACGCGATATGCAATCGTGTTACGAAAGCCTACGGCTTTCGTGGTATTTTATTCGCCTTGTTACTCTCAACGCGCGAAGCGCATAGATCTCGCCGAAGGCGAATAAAACTGCCCAACTTCCTGCGGAAGTTGGGCATGGAGCTGGTGATGTGACTCGAACACACGACCTGCTGATTACGAATCAGCTGCACTACCGACTGTGCTACACCAGCAATATTCAACACAACCAATATTATATCCTAAAAAAAACGATTTGTCAATGACTTTTTCAAAAATCTCCCGATTTTTCAGAAAAAAATGTCTGCACGCTTGATTTTATGCGCCAAATGTGGTAAAATAAGGGCATAAAACCACACTGAAAGGAATCCGAAATATGAATTTATGGGATCCCAAAACCATTCGGCAGATCATGGCGATGTTCGGGTTGGGCTTTCGGAAGGAGTTCGGCCAGAATTTCCTCACCGATCCCATGGTGATCGAAGACATTGCCGACGCCTGCTCCCAAGCCGCGGACTGCACCGTTCTGGAGATCGGTCCCGGCATCGGCGTGCTGACGCAGGCGCTCTGCCAACGCTACCAAACCGTGAAAGCGCTGGAGATCGACAAGAGCCTGATCCCCGTTCTCAAATACACCTTGGACGGCTATGACAACATTACCGTTTACAACGAGGACGTGATGCAAGCCGATCTGAAGGAGCTGTTGGCATCCGATTTTGCGTCGCACCCCGTCACCGTCTGCGCCAATCTCCCCTATTATATTACTTCCCCCATTCTGATGAAGCTCCTGGAGAGCCGTCTGCCCTTTGAGAGCATCACGGTCATGGTGCAGGAAGAAGTGGCGGACCGACTCTGCGCCAAAGCAGGCAGTAAGGCTTACGGCGCCATCACGGCAGTGGTGAATTACTACGGCTACGCGGAAAAGCTGCTCCGCGTCCCTGCGGATCGATTTGTCCCTGCCCCCAAGGTAGACTCCGCAGTGATCCACATCACGCTCTGGAAGGACAAGCCATGCAAGCCCCAAAGCGAGGAAATGCTGTTCCGTACCATCAAGGCGGCGTTCGGTCAACGGAGAAAAACCTTGGCAAACGCATTGAGCGCGGGCTTTCCCGAACTGTCCCGCGAGCAGATCCGAGAGGCGATTGAGGCGGTGAGCGCGGATCCCAACGTTCGGGGAGAACGATTGGACGTTGAGCAGTTCACCCGTCTGTCTGACCTTCTGGGGGATCTTATATCTTCCAAAAATTGATAAAAATTCAAGAAAATCAAAAAAATTTGCCTTTTGCTCTTGCAATCGGATGAAATATCATATATAATATAAAGGTATGGGTTTGTCCGTTGGGGCAAACGAACTTTTAGGAGGAAATTCTGCAATGAAAATTTTGGTTATCAACGCCGGCAGCTCATCCATCAAGTATCAGCTGATCGACATGGAAAACGAGGCTCTGCTGGCAAAAGGTATGGCTGACCGCATCGGTATCGCGGGCGGTAACTTCAAGCACAAGGTGGAAGGTCGTGAGGACTACAAGATCGACATCCACATGAACAACCACGCAGAGGCGATCAAGATCGTTCTGGACACCTTGACGTCCAAGGAAAACGGCGTGATCGCGTCCCTTTCCGAGATCTCCGCTGTTGGACACCGCGTGCTTCACGGCGGTGAGAAATTCTCCGGCTCCGTGATCATCGATGAGAAGGTGATCGCCGCCATCGAGGAATGCTGCGAGCTTGGCCCGCTTCACAACCCCCACAATCTGACCGGCATCCGCGCTTGCGAAAAGATGATGCCCGGCGTGCCTCAGGTAGCCGTATTCGACACGGGCTTCCATCAGACCATGCCCGATTACGCATACCTCTACGCGCTTCCCTACGAGTATTATGAAAAGTACGGCATCCGCCGTTACGGCTTCCACGGAACCAGCCACCGTTACGTCAGCATGAGAGCTGCCGCTATGATGGGCAGAGAGGATATCAACGTGGTGACCTGCCACTTGGGCAACGGTTCTTCCATTGCCGCAGTGAAGAACGGCAAGTGCTACGACACCACCATGGGACTCACTCCCCTGGAAGGCATCATCATGGGTACCCGTTGCGGTTCCATCGACCCCGCCATCGTTCCCCTGCTGATGAAGAAGGAGAACCTCACTCCCGATCAGATCGACCATATCATGAATAAGAAGTCCGGTATTCTGGGCGTTTCCCAGGTCACCAGCGACAACCGCGTCATCGAGGAAGGCGCGCGCAACGGCAACAAACGCTACCAGCTGGTGGAATCCATGCTGGTGCATCAGCTCACCAAGTACGTGGGCGGTTACGCGGCAGCAATGGGCGGCGTTGACGCCATCGTGTTCGCAGGCGGAATCGGTGAGAACAATCCCCACTACCGTTCCCGCGTGGCGAAAAATCTGGCGTTCATGGGCGTGGAGATCGACGAGGAGCTGAACCAGAAGGCAGTCCGCACGTCCGACGAGTACGACATTTCCGCTCCCGGCGCCAAGGTGAAGATGCTGGTCATCCCCACCAACGAGGAGCTGATGATCGCAAAGGATACCGCAGAGTTGGTTGCTGACCGATAATCTTTTGCATAAAATTCAACCGAAACGGGAACGCTTTTCATAGGGCGTTCCCGTTTCTTTGAAAAAAGCGAAAGAAAAACAAAAGTTTTTTCCAAAAGGGGTTGACAAACAGGGGAAGATGTGGTATAATACACAATGCGAACAGCAATGAACGCAAGTTCCCCGGTGGACAGTACTTGCCGGTGTGGCGGAACTGGCAGACGCCCGGGACTTAAAATCCCGTGATACGAAAGTATCGTACCGGTTCGATCCCGGTTACCGGCACCATCGAGGGATGAAATTGAATATCGCGGAGTAGAGCAGCCTGGTAGCTCGTCGGGCTCATAACCCGGAGGTCGTGAGGTTCAAATCCCACCTCCGCAACCAAACAAGGGCTATAAAAAAGATATAGCCACGAAAAGCCTTGATTTTTCAAGGCTTTTTGTTTTTAAGCCCTTTTCTCGCATAGTCACGAGAAAAAGATATTGAACACTTACGGGATTTGAACTCCTCGAAATTGAATACTACCCCCTTGTGCATAGGAAACCCCTATGCACTTTTTTGTTGAAAAGTCTTGACAAAATATTCCTTATATGATATCATAGTATCAAGAAATTCTGATAGAATGATATCACAAATAAAGGAGGCGGCATTGTGAAACAAGCGACTAAAAGCGATAGAACAAAACAAGTGCAATTTCGTATGCCTACTGTGCTTCACAATCAACTACGGAAATTGTTGATTGATGATAATGTAAGCATGGCAGATTTGTTTAACAAAGCGGCAGAAGAATATATCAAGAGTAAAGAAAAGGAGAAAAGAAAATGATTAGAGCTGATATAATTACAGCTGTAGGAAGAACATATCTTACAAGCAATATAGAGAATGACGAGTATAGCTATCCCAAGGCTTTTGCTGCGGCATCATTAACTTTTGTTCCTATTCGTAATAATGCCGGTCGTGCATTTGAAAAGCTTGATATTCGTTTTGTTAAGGATAATGTAACTGTACTTATAGAAACAAAAATCAACTTTACAAAATCAGATGAAGAACAATTGTCTGCTTATGTAGAATATGAAAAAGCCCTTACAGGAAACAAAACAATAGCTATTTTAGCTAATACCGCAAACAATAATATAAAAGTTTGGCGTGGTGTCGTTTCTGACGGCGATTATATGCCAAAAGAAACTGCGCTTCGCACCATGGAAGAATACGTTGATTTTTATATATCGAAAATCAACGACAAAGAGAAAGTAATGCAGAATACATATAAGCTCAACGAGCTTCTGCACCGTCATAGTGTTCCTGAAAAACTTCGTAGCCAATTTGTTGGAACATGTTTGTTAGCTTTAAAAAATGGGCTTGAGTATTCTACTCCGTCTTTAACTGCGGCACAAATTCGAGCAAGAATAAAAGAGGTCTTGGAAGATCTGCTCAATTCGGATATAAACAAAGCAGAAAAGCTCGCTTTGTTGAATAGAAATGTTTTGGGAGATCAATATATCCGCCAACTTACTATAGCGGCATTTAGAGAAATCCTCAAATTTATTGAAGATAATATTTTGCCTTTTATAAATGACAAAAGCACATCTGGGCAAGATCTGTTAAATTTGTTCTTTGTTACCTTCAATAAGTATGTTGGCAAGGCTGATAAAAACCAAGCATTTACTCCCGACCACATTACCGATTTTATGTCAAAAATTACAGGCATTAACAAACATTCCGTTGTGCTTGACCCTTGCTGTGGTAGCGGTTCTTTCCTTGTTCGAGCTATGACTCAAGCACTTGATGATTGCGCTACTGCCGCCGAACAAGATAAAGTGAAAAAGAATCAAATATTCGGTATTGAGTTTGATGAAAATGTATATGGTTTAGCCACGACTAATATGTTAATTCATTCCGATGGGAATTCAAATATTCGTCAAGGAAGTTGCTTTGCTTTAGCAGATTGGATTAAAGAAGCAAAGCCTTCTGTAATACTGATGAACCCACCGTACAATGGTCAGCGTATACACTTGCCACAAACTTATGTATCGACTTGGGCTAGAGATAAGAAAGAAGATCCTTCGAAAGGGCTTTACTTTGTAAAATTTATTGCTGATACACTTAACTCTATAAATCATCAAGCAAAATTGGCGGTATTGCTGCCTGTTGCTTGTGCTATTGGAACAAGTGGAGAAATTTCAAGACTAAAAAAAGAAATACTTACAGAAAATACTCTTGATGCCGTATTTACACTTCCTAATGAAATCTTTTATCCCGGCGCAAGTGCTTCTGCTTGTTGTATGGTATTTAAAATTGGAACTAAACACAACGATGTTTCAAATCCCGATACATTCTTTGGATATTGTAAGGATGACGGATTTAAGAAAAAGAAAAACCTTGGTCGAGTAGAACAAATTGACACAATTACTGGTAAGAGCAAATGGGTTGACATAGAACATCAATGGATTGAATTGTATCGTAATAGACGTGCCATGGACGGTTTTTCTGCTACTCATAAAATAACAGGCGAAAGCGAATGGCTCTGTGAAGCATATATGAAAACAGATTATTCGAAATTAACAGAGCAAGATTTTCAGCAAACAATCAATGATTATCTTGCCTACCTCGTTAAGGAGGGGCATGTTTATGAATCTTAATACTGATTCTTGGAAAGAATTTTATATTAGTGACTGTGAGCAACATTTAGGGTTATTTAAAATCGAAAACTGCAAATGTGGATGTGCTGGTGATTTAGAGGACGGAAACGATATTAATTACATTGGAGCAAAGAAAAACGAAAATGGAGTTATGAAAAAAGTTGTTAGAGACGAACGACTTGTTTCTAAAGGGAATGGCATAATTTTTATATGCGATGGAGAAGGGTCGGTTGGATATGCGAATTATATACAGGAGGATTTTATAGGATCTACAACTCTTTCTATTGGGTACAATGAAAACTTGAATTCAATCAACGCATTATTTATTGTTGCTGTTTTAGATAAAAACAAATACAAATTTTCCTATGGAAGAAAATATCGGGCACACATCAACGAAATAAAAATCAAATTACCTACAACAATAGAGGGTGCTCCTGATTGGGATTTTATGGAGCGTTATATAAAATCTTTAAAGTATAAGCCGATAGCAACCCAAAATGTTGAAGATGATGTGCCTGCTCTTAGGGTTGATATGTGGGAGGAATTCTGCTTAGGTGATATTTTTGATATCAAGAAGGGCAAGCGGCTAACATCGGATGATCAAATTGACGGTGAAACTCCATACATAGGGGCTATTGATTCAAATAATGGGGTCTCCAATTATATAGGTCAAGAAGCTATACACGAGGGAAATACTATCTCTTTGAGTTATAATGGCTCCGTTGGAGAAGCTTTTTATCAGCCTAATCCTTTTTGGGCAACCGATGATGTAAATGTATTATATTTTCGTCCAGAAAACAATGTTTTCTTTAACAAATATATAGCTTTGTTTTTCTGTACGGTTTTGCGTCAAGAAAAATATAGATATTCTTATGGAAGAAAATGGGCGCTTGAAAGTATGCGAACGAGCACAATAAAGTTACCAATCAAAAATGGAAAACCGGATTTTGAATTTATGGAGAATTATATTAAATCTTTGCCTTATGGTGATAGACTTTAAGTCGGGAAGTTCAAATCCCGTAAGTACTCCCCCGAAAATATCTTTTTTATAGCCCTCTGACAAAAACGAAAGCAGTCCAATGGACTGCTTTCGTTTTTGGTTGCGGAGGTGGGATTTTGTATTGCCACCACGAGCTACGAAGGAGGGCGTGGGTGGAGTAGCCGCGATACCCCACAAAGCAAGGAGAAAACGGGTGTGAAGCTATGCTTTGCACCCGTTTCGACTATGCGACTGGGGAGGGCAATGAAAAATCCCACCGTTTTTTATCAAGCCGCAGGCTTGGTATATTATTATGACACAGTCGTGGATATCATCAGCCCCTGCGGGGCTGTATCTCATCACGCTTTAGCGTGTATCTAACCTGCGGCTTGATAATATACAAAACTTCGCTTTGGTGATATACACGGCTACGCCGTGATTGAGCATGAGAGTTCAAATCCCATAAGGCAGCCAAAAATCTTCTCGGACTTGTTCCAAGGGCATTTGAATCATGTCAAGATTCGATGTAACTTTTTTCACGGCAAAGAGCAATTTTTTATTATATTGGGTTGAAAAGTAATAGATTTTATGATATAATAATATAAGAGTGAACGGTGGTAAGGTTTTAGCTAACCATCCTTTGCCTGCAAAATCAAAACGTAATGGATAAATAAAAATTTGCGGAGGAAATATTCAAGATGATTTATAAGAATTTTGAAATACATAATGCAGCCGAGCTGATTCATCATGACGACGGAAGTGTTTCGTGGAGAAGAGTTCCGTCCTGCGTTTATGCCGAAATGGAGACGAATCAGGGAAAAGCTATGGCTTGCAATTCCACGGGAGTTGAGCTACGCTTCGTTATGAAAGGAGAGTCTGCAACAGTTAGAATGTGCACCTACGATAACGATCCGCAATCCTTTTGTACGTTTCACGTATTCCGCGGTGCCATTCAGGGCGGATGGGAGGATCACGAGATCCATCGCCATGTGACAGGTGAGATTGAAGACTTTGTCATTAAAAAATCTGCGAAACCGGAAGCGCTGAAAAAGATCACCGAAAAATTCGGATACGGCTTTGACAGCGAGGTGGTTCGCATCATATTTGACAGAGGGAGCTATAAAATCTACGACGTTATAGGCGACGTTGCTCCTCCAACCGAGAGCCAAGTGCCAAAGAAAAAGCTCCTTTCTTACGGCTCGTCGATCACGCACGGCTCGAATTCCATTGATCAATCTCACACTTGGGTTTCGCTCTTAGCTCACAATCTCGGCATGGATGCGCGCAATCTCGGTATGGCGGGGAGCTGCGCTCTTGAGCCCGCTATAGCTGAATATATCGCATCGGAGGGTGAAAAGGGCAACTGGGATATCGCTACGCTTGAGCTCGGAATTAACGTTTTGAACTGGGAAGAAGAAAAGATAAAGAATCGCACAGAAAACATCATTCGTCAGGTAGCGGGAAGAAATTCCGATAAGCCCATATTCGTTATTTCGCCTTTTTATCATTGGGGAGATGATGACGAAAATGACAGAGCGAAGATCTGGAGAAAAATAATTGAGGAAACCGTTTCTCGCCTGAATTATAAAAACGTGACGTATATAAACGGGCTTGACGTGCTTGACAATGCGTCTTTCATATCCGCAGATGCGGTTCACCCAAACATCTACGGAGTGGCTCGTATCGCAGAGATCGTCACCGATAGAATTCGTAATGTTATAGAATAAAACGCTTTTCGTGAGGTTCCAACCTCCCGTAAGAGCTTTCCCAAAAATACCTTTATTTATAGCCCCTTTCACAAAAGGGGCTATGTCATTGGCGCAGAATTTGCGTTTTTTGCCTGCGAAGCGGGCGAAAATTGCGGTGTTTAGCCGCAATTTTTGCACAAAAGTCGCATTTTGCCGGTTTGATACGGGGGACGAGAGCAAGGAAATGCAGTTTCATTCCCCCAAAATGGAAATATTCACTCGCCCCGTGATGGCAGTTAGCCATCACGGGGCGAATTGACTTTTTTAATTGGTTAATTGAGTAATATCATAATTATATCGGTTACCCATAACATTTATGGAGATACAATCTTCCAAAGAAGTACCATTTGACGTACAGGTGAAATCATAAGCTCCTATTCTGTTCGTTCCCCATTTAATGGTGCCATCTGATGTTCTCACGATGTTTTTCGCAGAAACTGCAACATATATTGTATTGGTTAAATCTGTACGGGTTGTGTATTTTACGCTGTATAAATGCGTGTAAGCGTTGAAAAAATCAGAATTTTCATATTGATCATATTTAATTCTTTTTAAAGTTGATAGATAAAACAAATTTTGAGATGTAACACTGTCAATATATGAAAGATATTTAGCGTTATATCCAAATATAAATTGTCCTGCCGTATCCTGTGCGGCTCTGCCGGCAACATAATCCGCAAGTTCTGTTTCTATAAAGGCAATTTCATCGGATGATAAGGTGGTTACAAATTCAGAATTCCCCGTGATCTCAAACGTTTTTTGGTTACTTGTTAATATAAATTGATTGCTCGCCGAAGGGTTCAGAATTGCAGTAACAACAGCAGTATCACCGTTAGAATAGGTATTCTTGTCAAGAGAATACGTTACGTGTTCCTGAACGATCGTACTGCAATTTGATACATTCATTGCTATTTCACAATATGGGGATATTCCATAGGTCATAATCTCGAATCCCGCAAACGGATCAATTTCTGTTTTCATAGCCGAACCGTTTAGATCTGTGGGTGCATCATCGGCGGAACCGTTATTTGAATCACTGGTATTTCCAGATCCTTGGGCATTGGTTGTTCCGCTGGGGGCACAGTCAGTCATATCGTGGATATACCAACCGTCATTTTCATAAACCATTTCAAAGTAGATCGTCTGTGTTCCGGAACCCATTAAGTTCATGACTGTAGTTGCGATTGTACTTGAGCTATCGATCACATTGATCTCCGTGATCTCAAGTTTCATAAAATCGTCCGAAGTCATGCTGACTCCCAAGCTGAACAGATCCGACAAATCGATGTTAAAGCCTGCCCCTGCTCCGGCAATTCCGCCGAGCAAATTCATCATTGCTTGGAAGGCGTTCCGTGTTTTTGCGTCAAGGCATCCAAGCACACCTTCCATATCTCCCGAATTGTATGCCGTTAAAAACGTATCGATTCGTTCAGCAATCAGCTCCTCATCCGTGGGCGGAACTTGGGGTTCTTCATCATATTTTTTGCACGAAGCAAAACAAGTCAATACCATTATAATAACTAAAAATAAAGCTAAAATTCTTTTCATTGCACATTCTCCTTTGTTTCGATTTCATTCGTTTGTTGAGTTTCCGTTGTTTCGAGCTGACCTTTATTAACCAATGTAAACATAGATTTTGTTTGGCGTGATAAAACGAATAAACAAACGATAAATCCTATCGTGCAGATTATATTCAGCACACCCCAGAAGGTTATATGGCAGTATGCCCCGTGGTCCATATAGGGTGCAACTTGATCCAGAGAATTAGAAAAGGCATACCACATCATGATCAGATTGAGAATCGACGCAAATTTCAGCCAGAAAAACCGAATCGGCTTGGTTAAGGTATTGTTCTTGATTTTGAAAAAACTATTTTTATTGTTTTTCTTTGTAAATTCATTTGAAACCGAGATCATAGAACAAAGATACGGGATGCCTGTCAAAAAGATCGGGAAAATAAACATCACCATTGGAGCTGATTGGGTATACCAGCCTTCGTATTTCGTAACACCTAATACGGTTTTACTGTACGACGGTTGATATACCTTAACAAACGGTAAGAATATCAATATAAAATTGATCATCAGCAAACCGATAGTGAGATAAATCAGATACTTCGTGGTGTTTTTCGTGGCTTGTTCGTTTTTTGTTGTTTGCGGTGTTTGGTTCATTTTTTTGTCTCTCCTTTGAATTTGATAAAATAAAAAAGTGCGCCAACCGAAGTTAACGCACCGAAAATCGCAAACTCCGATTGTCGCCAAACAAATTTAAATAGAATTAGAGTATCCGTCATACTATTTAGTGGAATTTGCGCTTTTACCAAATTCTAAAAATAGTATGACAGAAAAAAGGTATGGTTATCCTCACGGAAAAAATACCCTAATTCTTTATTAAATTTGTTTGGCTTCTTCATTTTATCACAAAAAACAAAGAATGTCAAGATAATTCTGCCAAAAAAGCAATATGTTATTTCAATTCATACAAAAACAGCAGCCGAACATTGGCACCTATCATAAAAAAGCCCCACTCCATTTGGAAACAAATTTTTTGAGTTTTTAAATAGTAACAAACAAGATTCTGAACGCATACGCGCGCAGTATCATCCGTTTTTGCTTAAAACAAAAAATATTTGAGAAAAATTTGCAAAAGTTCTTGACAAACAGGTAAAAAAGTAGTATAATACCAAGGTCGGCATGGAGAGATGGCTGAGCTGGTCTAAGGCGCACGACTGGAAATCGTG
>JAZSMC010000057.1:0-14163 GCA_045535705.1 Eubacteriales bacterium | reverse complement strand
TAGACGTGATCTGCTCCACCATTTTTGCATTGTTCTTTGCCATGATAGTCTGTTTTGATCCTTTCTGGGCGGTGAAACGAAGTCGGATCATAGCCATGTCGTTCTGTGAGCCAAGGAGTTGTGTGATGAAATTGTCTTCCTAAGACCGCTTGGCCTCCGACTTTAGACGTGATCTGCTCCACCATTTTTGCATTGTTCTTTGCCATGATAGTCTGTTTTGATCCTTTCTGGGCGGTGAAACGCGAAACGGACGGCAATTTTCGGAAACGGTTCCGCCGCCGCATAAAACCGCAATGATACATTATACTTATTATATCGTGCGAAAGGGAAAATGTCAAGTCTTTTTTTGGATATGGGAGAGGATTTTTATGAAAATAACGGTTGGCGGTGTGGCGTTTGATAATCTGACTTTAGAGGAAGCGGTCAAGAGAGCAATGGGGGGCGGTGAGGCTTGCACGGTCTGCACGCCCAACGCGCTGATGCTGGAGGCGTGCCAAGAGCATCCCCAATATACGGAGCTTTTAAATTCTGCGTCGTTGGTGTTGGCAGACGGTGCCGGGGTACTGGCGGCGGCAAAACGGCAGGGAACGCCTCTATGCCGACGGATCGCAGGCATTGATTTCGGGGAAGCGTTGTTGCGGGAAGCAGCCGCAAGAGGCGAACGGGTATTTTTTCTGGGTGGCTCCGATGGCGTTGCACCCCAAGCCGCTGAAAAAATGCAAAAAAAATACCCAAATTTACACGTCTGTGGGTCATTTTGGGGCTATTTTGAGAAAGAAGGGGACGAAAATCGCCGTGTGTTGGGGATGATCCGCGCTTGCCGTCCCGACGTTTTATTGGTATGCTTTGGATTCCCCATGCAGGAATACTGGATACGGGACAATCTTCCCATGCTTCCCTCTGTGCGTGTTGCCGTCGGTTTGGGAGGCAGTCTGGACGTCTGGGCGGGGCGTGTCCGCCGCGCTCCCGTGTTTCTCCAAAACCGCGGTCTGGAATGGGCGTGGCGCATGGCGGCTGACCCCAAACGAATCAAGCAGCTTCCGCACATGTTTCGGTTTGTAAAACGCGTTGGGGATGCGAAAGGTTGCGGGAATAGCCCTGCAATCCAATGAAAACCTTTTGAAAAAAATTTCAGGAAATTTAAAAACATTCAATGAAGAATCATGATTGGCGGCCTGAGGCAGATTCAACCTACGCTGCCTCGGCCACTTGTATGGATGGCATAAATTGGGGCGGTTATCCATGATAATTTTGCCACGACCGATTATTACCGAATAATTAAGCGAAATTTTGCAGGAACGTTGCCCCTTGTTATACAACGTTTTAGGAGAAATGAAATAGGGGGTAAAGGCTTTAAAAATGACATTTTTTAAAAAATAATGGATTCCCTTGACTTTTGGTTGGGTTCGTGCTATACTATTTACTTGGTAAATATATTAGAAAGAAGGCATTTTAATTATGTCAGCAACCGCATCCACTCTTTTGAGCTTGTCAATTGCCTTGCTTTCGGGATTGTTGCTTTCCCGATTGGCAAAGAAAGTACATCTTCCCGCCGTGACCGCCTATTTGATTGCGGGGGTTCTCATCGGTCCCTTTTTGCTGGGAGCAATCGGGGTTCCCGGAATCGGAATTTCCCACGCGCAGGTCGAGAGCTTTGGGATCATCGCGGATGTCGCTTTGGGCTTCATCGCCTTTTCCATGGGAAATGAATTCCGTCTGGCGCAGCTGAAGGAGATCGGAAAGCAAGCCACCGTGATCGGTATTTTTCAGGCGATATTTACCACGTTGATCGTGGACGCGGCGCTCATCGGTTTGCATTTTCTTATGCCGGATAAGCTGTCCTTGTCCGCCGCGATCGTTTTGGGCGCGGTCGCGACCGCGACGGCACCCGCCGCCACCTTGATGGTGGTGCGTCAATACAAAGCCAAAGGTCCCTTGACCGATATTCTGCTTCCCGTGGTGGCGTTGGACGATGCCGTGGGATTGGTGGTGTTTGCGGTGTCCTTTGGAATTGCCAAGTCGCTCATGTCCACCGTTAGCATTTTGTCCATTATTTTGGAGCCTCTGCTGGAGGTGGTTCTGTCCTTGGCGTTGGGCTTCGTGATGGGGCTGCTGTTCACTTTCTGCGAGCAGTTCTTCCATTCCCGCTCCAAGCGTATGGCGGTTTCGGTGACTTTCGTGATGATGACGGTTGCCATCTCTTCCTTGAAGTTTGAGGTGGAGGCATTGGGCATCCACATCGGTTTTTCCTCGCTTCTGGCTTGCATGATGCTGGGAACCGTGTTCTGCAACGAGTGCGATGTGTCCGAGGAGCTGATGGACAGAGCCGACCGCTGGACGGCGCCGATCCTAATTTTGTTCTTCGTCATCAGCGGCGCGGAGCTGGAACTTTCGGTGTTCAGCCAAGTGGCGGTGGTGATCATCGGATTGGTCTACATTGCCGCCCGTTCGGTTGGAAAATATTTCGGCGCGGGAATCAGTGCGCGGATGACCAACTGCAACCCCAATATCGTGAAATATCTGGGCATTACGCTGTTGCCGCAGGCGGGCGTTGCCCTTGGAATGGCGATCAAGGCGACCGAGCTTGGCGCCGAGGGGGCGGTGGTGCGCAATATCACCCTGTTTGCGGTATTGATTTATGAGATCTTCGGTCCGTTCCTCACCAAGATCGCGCTGACCAAGGCGGGCGATATTAAGCGGGATGGCAAGACCAGTGCGCGAGAGGAAGCCAAGCTCGCCGCGGCGGCAAAAAAGCAGGCGTGATCTGACGCCCGCGAAGGAAAAGGAGAGAAAATGATCAATTTTTTAAAAGGAATCGTGGTTGGTATTGGCGGAATTTCCCCCGGATTGAGCGGAAGCGTTCTGCTGGTAATTTTCGGGCTGTATCAAAAGGTGGTTGACGCCATCGGCTCGATCTTCAAGAACTTCAAAAAGAATCTGCTGTTTTTGATCCCGCTGTTTTTGGGAATGGGAGTCGGCGTGGTGCTGTTCAGTAAGATCACGGACTTCTTTCTGGAAACCTTTGAGATGCAAACGCGGTACCTGTTTTTGGGACTCGTGGTGGGAACGCTCCCGCTGTTCCATAAGGAAGTGAAAAAGAACGGTTTCGCGAAAAAATATTATATCTACATCACGGCGGCGGCTCTGTTCGGACTGTTGCTGTTCGTGGTCAACAAGGATCTGTTTCCGCAGATTGAGGAACCCAATTTTCTGCAATCGGTATTGCTTGGCGTTGCGGTCGCCGGCTCGGCGCTGATTCCGGGAGTGGACAGCGCGGTGATCCTCTCCTCGTTCGGGCTTTACGAGCTTTGGGTGTCGTCGGTGGCAGATCTGAAGCTGACCGTTTTGCTTCCTGCCGCCATCGGTGTCGGCGTTGGTGTTTTGGTGATTTCGTTTGGAATGAGCAAGCTGATCAAGAGATTTTATACCGCAACCTTTTCCATCGTGTTCGGTTTGTTTATTTCCATCATTCCGAGGGTGCTTAACGAAAGCTGCGTGCCCGCGTGGAACGGGAAAACGGTTCTGTCTTTCATCCTCGTCGTCGTGGGCTTTGCGATCTCTTTCTATCTGGGGGATATTCCCAAGCATAACGCGTGGCTGAAAGAGAAGTTTGGGAAGAAGACGGTTTGAATCGTACCGCTTTTAAAATAAAGTCCTGAATATTCAAAAGGGGTGAGTTCCCGATGCGTTGCGTATCCGACTCACCCCTTTTTGCGTTATGAAAAATTTCGTTGGATCGATCAGAGCAATCGAACTCCGTAGCCGCATCCCGTTCTTCCACCTTGCTTTAGATAAGCAACATACGCTTGTCGCAGGTGAGAATCGGTTGGAAGGCGGTCGGGATTCTGCTCGTCGGTATCGAAGAAACGCCACAGATCGTCCTTTTCCAGCGTGTAATGCCAATCGAAAATATCAAACAGCTCCATAAACCGAACCGTATTGGAATACTCGGAAAGAAGCTCCCTGTTCTTTGGAAACAAGAGCCAGGAATGGCACTTTGCCGCGGGGATGGGACCGTACAGCCCTTTGAAGAACGATTTTGCCATAGCAAAGGATTCCAGACAGCGGTCCACGTCCAAGCGAGTTCCATCTCTGGGGATATGAACGTTCAAAACCTTTGTATCCTGCGTGAGCAGAACGCCGTTTTTTTCATAAGTAAAGCCAAAATTTAACAGTTCAAACTGCAATCTGCCCAAGGCGAAGCGGTTCAGCTCAAAAAAGCCGGGGAACCAACTTGCCACGAACGAACCGCAAACGCCCTTGACGATCTTACATTCCTCCAATTTGTAACGCAGATCCGCCATGGTGTGGTAAAACAGTTCTTTGGAAAACCCTTTGGCTTCGTATGCCTTTTCGGTTTGGGGGAGCAAGCACAGAAAGACCAACAGATCGGTTGTGTAAGGATGAAGCTCACATTCATCCGCGATCTGTTTGGAAAGCCCGAGAATCCGTTTATAGTCACAGTGGATGCTTTTCTCATAGAGCTTGAGAATTTCCGACAGCTTTGCCGACGCCGACGGATTGGATTGAATCCTTCGAAAGGCGTTGCAAAGGATCTCCCGATCTTCTTCGGGAAAAGCGGTTTTGCTCATGAATTCGTTCAGATAAGTAAGCATTTGCACCTCATGCGGTTGATAAATATCGGAAAAAACGGCGTTGTAAAATCACTGATTTCCCGCAACCACATTATAGCACAGAAACGTGGGGATTTCAATAGAATGATTTAAAAAAGTTGTTTTTACAACAAAACCATTGTTTATGCTTTCCTTTTGCGAAGCACGCCAATTGCGCCAAGCACGACGGTCAGCAGAAATACAGCGGAGCAGGCTGACGCGCTGCGACAACCAACGTAGAACCCCAAGTCGTTTTGGTTCGTGTTGATGTTTGGCGTAACGGTGACGTTTGCGGTGTCTATTGTGATTTCGACGTCGGAAATCGTTGGATGAATATCGGTATCCACAGACGGTTCTATCGTGAGATCACCCGTATTGATTTCTGGCGCCGGGGTTCCGATCTCTTTAGAATATCCGCAAAGATCACACGCTGTATTTTCTTGGTCATCATAGACGTGATCCGTGTATTCGATTTCTCCGCAAGGACAGGTGCGTTGGTGTTGATTTTCGTTGTAGTTGCCGTAATCGCTCCAAGTATGGGCGGAGGTTTGGGGAATGCTCTCGGTTTTCTTCGCTCCGCAATCAAGACAGGTAAAGCTTTTGGAACCCTCACGCAGATGGGTGGGAAGATTGATGGTGCCGTCAAAATCCCAGTTGTGATCTTCATGATAAGAAATCGCGTAGCCCTCGGAGAGTGCATCCCAATTCGTTCCCTTGGTGACCGTTTCCCATTGGTCGGCTGTGCCGAGATACGTAATGGTGGCAAGATTGGGACACTCCGCCAGCGCACAGCCGCCAATGTCGGTAACGCTTTTCGGAATTGTGATCCCGATCAGGCTGGGACATGAATAAAAAGCGTTCTCATTTATTTGTTCCATGCCGTTCGGGAGAACTGCGTAGCGAATTCCTCTCATTCTTTCTATTTGGTAGGGCAGTCCGTTCGCGTCATTTGGGAGAGTGACTTCTTCCTCCGTGCCAAAATACGCGATCAGCGTATAGCTTCCGTTTTGCTGTTCAAAAAGAAAACCGTCGGAGGTATGAAAATATTCGATATTCGCGTTGTCGTTTCGGTAGGTTGGGGTACCGTTCTTGTCGATCGTCAGTTTCGCGTCATAGCCTAAATAACCGTGTTCCGTCGATCCAAAGGTGATGGGAAGATCGCTATGATTGCAAACAACGTAGAGATGACTGCAGAGAAAAGCCGCGTTTCCGATCTCAGCTACGCTGTCGGGAATCTGAACGCAAGTAATACCGCGGCATCCGTAAAACGCGTAGCTGTTGATTCGCGTTACCCCTTGGGGAATCGCGAGATTGGTAACGAGTTGATTGTTGACGTATAAATTTCCCCAAACTGCGGAATTGAGCGGGTTCGAAAAAGAATCTTCAAAATTTACGTTACACCATGCCGCAAGGTCCGAAATGTACACGTTGAACGTATCGCACCCCCCCAACAAGTAAAAGGCATATTCGCCGATCTCGGTAACGCTTGGCGGTATGGAAATAGCGGTTAGTGCTTGGCATGAATCAAAGGCGTGTTTTCCGATAGAAATAATCCCGTTCGGGATTGTAACGCTTTCAAGGTTGTAACACCACGCAAAAGCGTAATCTCCCACCGTTGTGACGCCGTCCTCAATGATTACCGTTTTGATGAATTCGGTGTATGGTTTCCAAGCGTCAACGAGATTTCCGT
Organism: Eubacteriales bacterium; assembly: GCA_045535705.1. GTDB lineage: Bacteria > Bacillota > Clostridia > Oscillospirales > CAG-272 > UMGS1865. Next base: position 7,860 of record JAZSMC010000057.1, on the reverse strand, counting down.
TGATGTCTTGCATTTCTCCGTTTCCGGAAATGACCAACGTTCCCGTAGATTTTTCAAATTCCCATGAAAGCTGCCCCCACGTACCGCTTTGCGTGGCGTTTTCAGAGGCGGTTGCGGTAATCGTGGCGGTATTGGCTGCGGTGACGGCGAATACCAAGAGAACGGATAGAACGAACAGCACTTTTTTCATTTTGTTTTCCTCCTTGAATTTGTTTTATGAAAATAAAAAGTGCGCCTACCAAAGTAAGCGCACAAAAACGCAAACTCCGATAGTCGCCAAACTAACTTTACGTGAAACAGGATATGATTTCGATCCCAAACACATGGAATTTGCATTTTATCAAATTCAGTATTTGAGATGACCAAAAAAGATATACCTATCCCTACGGAATTATATATCTGAATCACGTTTATGAAGTTAGTTTGGCATTTTTAATTATAACACAGAAATCGGGGAAATACAAGTGGTTTTGCGCTTTTTTTGGAGAAAAATAGAAAAAGCCATCACAATTGTGAGCTGTGATGGCTTTTCCTTTGTAATATTCGTTCTATCATCTGAACTCGGTCACGCCGTCGGCGCCGTAGACATGGGTGCGGAGAATGGTATATTCCTCCTTGGCGGGATCGCCCGAAAGGATGCCGCACTCCCGTTTTGCCGCCGAGATCAGCAGCTCGGGGTTCAGATATTCGCTGCCCGACGCCGCCAGGACCGCGCTGATGTGAATTTGATCGGGGCGGTCGGGATTGCAGGTCACCTTGATCTTTTTGATCAGCGGGATCAGGTCGATCTCTTTTTCGCCCGATTTTGTCTTTTTGGTCATGGTGAGGGGAGAGGTTTCAAAGAGCGTTTGCAGTTCTTTTGCCTTTTCCGCGTCCGCGCCCGCGAATTTCAGATTCATTTCGTACTTTGCCCAGCCGATGTCGGTGAACTTGGAGGTCGGCTCGTACACCGTTTCCACCCGCATCTCGTCGGTCAGCTCGCGGTTCAAACGGTCACGAAGCTCGTCGGGGGAAATATCCCGATCCAAACGCAGATCGATCATTTCGCACTCGCTCTCGGTGCCCACCGAAAGCGGCAACCCGAAGATCACCTTGGCGTGGGGATTGAAGCCCTGCGTGTACCACATGGGAATGTCGGCGCGCATCAGCACCCGCGCAAAGGTTCTCTGGAGATCCAGATGGGAGATGTATTGCAGGCTGCCCACCTTGCGGAATTTAATACGCAAGGTTTTGGGGGCGTCCAACTTTTTCCATTGATTTAAGGTTTCGGTGCGGTTGGGAATCTCGGGGATCTCCAACGCGGAGGGCTTTTCCTCGCCGCAATTCGCCACGTGGGGACATACTGCCCGAACGCCGCCCAATCGGTTTGCGCCGCAACCGCTACACTGCTCGCGGCAGTTTGGCGTGGTGGCGGATTGATAGGCTTTCGCCCGCTCGCGGAGGAAGAATTCCTTGGTTACGCCGCAATCGATGATGTCCCAAGGGAGTACCTCGTCCAAGCCGAAAGCGCGGTTGGCGTAGAAGGCGGGATCCAATCCCGTGCGCTCCAAAACGCTGATCCAGTTGTCGTAATTGAAATATTCGTCCCAGGAATCAAAGCGGAAGCCCTCGTGGCAGGCAAGCTCCAGGGCGTCCGATAACCGACGGTCGCCCCTTGCCAACACGGCCTCGATGCGGCTGACCTCGGCGTTGTGATGCTGATAGCGCACGTGGCGGTTGGTGATCTTGCTCCCAAGATATTTTTGCTTTTCCGCCAATTGCTCCATGGTGTCCTGCGCCTCCCACTGAAAAGGGGTAAAGGGCTTGGGAATGAAGCAGGAAACGCTGACGGTCACCTGCACTTGACGGGATTTGTTCCGTCGGGGATTCTGATAATAGGAATCCACCACCGATTCCGCCAGACGGGCGATACCGTCCAGGTCTTCCAAGGTTTCGGTGGGAAGTCCCTCCATAAAGTAGAGCTTGACGGCGTTTTTGCCCGCGTCAAACGCCACCTTCATGGTACGCAAAACGTCTTCCTCGCTGACGTTTTTGTTGATGACGTCGCGCAAACGCTGGGTGCCCGCCTCGGGGGCAAAGGTCAAGGACGAGGAACGCACCGAGTCGATGCGCTTCATCAGATCCTGGCTGAAATTATCCACCCGCAGAGAGGGCAGAGAAAGGCTCACCATGTTGTCGTCCGTCCACGACAGCAGCTTGTCGCAAAGAGGCTCCAATTGGGTGTAATCGCTGATGGAGAGGGAGGACAGGGACATTTCCTCGTATCCCGTGCTGTTGTAGAGGCACTTCGCCTGCTGATTCAGCACGTCGGGCGTTTTTTCACGCACGGGGCGGTAGATCATGCCCGCCTGACAGAAGCGGCATCCGCGAATACATCCGCGGTAGACCTCCAGCATGATGCGGTCGTGTACCGTTTCGATGTAAGGCATGACCACCTTGTCGGGAAAATAGACCTGATCCAGGTCTTTGATGATCTGCTTTTGCACCTGCTTGGGAATATCGTCGTAGATGGGGGTGTAAGCCTCGATGGTGCCGTCGGATTTGTAGGTGACCTCATAGAGAGAGGGAACGTACACACCGGGGATGGTGCGAGCGGCTTCGTGGAGAAATTCCGCTCTGGAATACCTGCCCTCGTCCTTCATTCTGATATACAGACGGACGATGTCGGGGAGCATATTCTCTCCCTCTCCGATGTTGAACAGATCAAAGAAATCCGCCACGGGCTCGGGGTTGTAGGCGCAGGGACCGCCACCGATGACCAAGGGATCGTTTTCCCCTCTTTGGGAAGCCCGCAGGGGGATCTTCGCCAGATCCAGCATATTCAGCACGTTGGTGTAGCTCATTTCGTACTGGAGCGTAAATCCCAGAAAGTCGAAGCAGTTCAGGGGATCCTTGCTTTCCAGAGCCACCAGAGGAAGGTCGTGCTTCTTCATTTCCTCTTGCATATCCACCCACGGATCAAAGGCGCGTTCACACCAGATGTCGGGATCCTGATTGAGAGAGCCGTAAAGCAATCTCATGCCCAGATTGGACATTCCGATCTCGTAGGTGTCGGGGAAGCAGAACGCAAAGCGAGCTTTGATCTTGGATTTGTCTTTGAGCACCTCGCCGTATTCTCCGCCCGAATATCTTCCGGGCTTGGATACCGACTTGAGAATGGTGCTGTTGGGATGATTGGAATTCATATCTTGTGAGTCAGCCTTTCGCTTATTTGAAATTATCGGGGGTGTTCCAACGGAAAGTCAGGCGGGTGGCGAGCCACGCCGCAAACAGAAGCCCTCCTTGGAACAGCATTGCCAGCAGTACGGGAACGCCCGATATCAATTCGGACTGTCGGAGCGCCAGCATCAGCGCCAGCGCCGCGCCTGCGGCGGCTCCTGCCAATTGGATGCGGTAACCCACCCGTCGGAGCTTTTGAATGAGGGACGCCGCGATGAGGGGACGGGTAACGTCAAATCGGTCGCCCAAAGCAACCGCGCCGCTGTCCGACACCTCAACGGGATCCTCGGATTCGTATTTGGCGGGCTTGATGACGCGGACGTATTCGGCGCCCTCGGCTCTGCCCGATTGCAAAAAGTCGTCGTTCAGGTTGGGATCGTAGGTACGAATGGCAGAATAGGTACCGTGCTCCGATAGCAGAGAGATCATTGCTTCAAAGGAAGGAGATACCTCGTATTCGATCTCGTAGGTCAGCTTCAGGACGCCGTCGATGGCGACGTACATCAGACGCGCGTTTTCTTTTCGCTCGCCGTGGCGGTCGGTGCTTTCCTTTGGAACCCGAACGCCGCTTCTGGTGAGAAATTGAGCGTTGCCCGCCAGCAGATGGTAGTGGTTGTCCACGATGGCTTCGGTGCCGTTTTCGCCCAATCGCACGAAGGTGACGGGGGGATCGTTTGCGGTGCTTTGGGAATGGGGATCCAATGCGTCCAACGCCCCCTTCATTTTGCGGAACAGGATCCCAGCCAGGCGGATGTCGCGGCGGAAATCTTCTCCCTCGCGCACCATGGTCTGGGTGTATTTGTTCAGCGAGAACAGATCCCGATCCCGGAAGATGACGGTTTTGGGTTGCCCGTATTCCGCCACCGATTCCTCTCCCACCAAGGCACAGTTGCGATGGGTAAGTCGGCGGTTGGTGTGACAGAGGGGATAGAAAAACAGCAAAACCGATGGAACGGGCAAGGAGAAAAAGAAGGTCAACAGAACGGCGGACGCCACCGTTTGGAACGGGTTGCCCAACACCGTTGCGATAAATCCCGTGACGAAGCACAGGGTTAGGGTTGCAAGGAGAAGAAATCCGAAGGGACGCGCCGCAGAGGATAGATCGCTGCATCTGCGGAAAAATCCCGACACCAGCTGGCTTTTGCGGGGACGGTAAAGGTTCTGATCCAAGTCGTCGTTGATGATCTTTACGATCTTATCCCCGTGGCGCAGCTTTTGCTTGTGGGTTTCGGCAGGCTCCAGAACGGTTTTCTCGTCCTCGGCAGATAAAATGTGAAACACTCGCATTTCCGAGGAAAGCCGCAGAGCGTCACAGACTGCCGTCAGTAAAAGCAAACTGACCGTCGGCAGATTCAAGGAGATCAGTTGATTCTCATTGCCCGTGGGGATCAGATTGACCGCGCCCACAGCCGCCGCCAAGGGAAACAGAATTCCAACGGCGGAATAGGGGGTGGGAGAGAATCGGAAAAAGCTGCGGAGTCCCGCTGTCAGAAATTTAAAAGACAGGGCTCCCGCTGCCAAGAGTCCCAAAAAGCTCAACAGCGGAAAGAGCGAAGGAACGGTTTGCCGAAGCTCCTGCCATACGCCCCCGAACAGAGCGGATAATTCCATGGGCAGGAGCAAGAGGGTGATCAACGCGGTGAGCGCCAGTCGAACGATCAGCGTTTTCTTATCGCGAACGTAATTTGCAAGGATCACGTCGCGGGATTCGGTGCCCGTATATTCCTGATTGCGATAGCCGAACGCCGTTTGATAGCGGAGCTTGTCGGTGGGACGGGTGGAGCGGATATGCTCGGCCTTCAGCTTTTTCAGCGCGTCCCGTCCGATCAGATGCCCCAGCTCGTTTTCGTAGCCCAGCTCAAAGATCATGCTGACGTCGTCGGGAGTCATGCCCGTTCTTTTTTCGGTGTATTTCAGGATTTCATCCACCGACAGCATGGACGAAAAATCGGCGTTCCGTTGGAATGATCCTTCATTGCGGACGCGTTCGTTCCCGGCTGCTGCGGCGGGGATTTCCGAAACGACGTTTTCCAACACGATATCAAATCTTTCATCCTCGGGTACTTCCGATCTTGGCGCAGGGGCAGGCGCGGAATGATGCTGCTTTTTCACGGTTCGTCCCCCGTGGTGCTGTACCTGCCGCGGCATAGAAACGGCGGACGGAGTCCGTTTGGTCTGCTTGGACGCAGGATCGGACGGCGCCGTCTTCTTTTGAGGCTGTTCGGTCTGCGCCTTGTCTTTTTGCGCGGTTGAAGGGGGGGACACCTTGATGGGTGTCTTTGACATGGTAGGTTTCACCTCCACTCGGATTGGTTCTGCCGTTCTCTCGTGCTTTTGCGGTTTGATGACGATGGGAACGGTGGATTTCAGGTTGCTTTTCGGAGTGATCACGATGGCGTTGGGATCCTTTGGCTTCGGCTGCTTTGGCGGAGCCTTGGCAGGAGTGATCCGCACCACCGTTCTTTGCGGAATTTTTTGAATCGGTTCCACGGGTTGATCCGCTGTGGGAGCCTCCTCCGTGACGGGGGAAGGCGCGTCCGTTTGTAACGGGATCGAAGGTGCTTCTTCTTCGAAATCACCCAACCGCGTATCGACCGCCGACTCCGTTTCCGCAGAAGACGACTCCTGCTCCAACGGTACCGCATGGGAGTGATCCTCTCGTTGCGGCTCCGAGAAGGATGCTTCTTCGGCGCTTTCTTCGGAAATGTCTTCGGGAACGTCTTCGGGAACGACCTCGGTGAACGTTGCCGCGGCTTCTGATTCCGACGGCTCCGGATACGCTTGAAGCGGTTCCTTCGCCAATTCGGATACGGGCTCGGAAACGGGGACGCTCATCGCGTCTGCGGAGGTTTCTTTTTTGAAGGTTTCGTTTGCCTTCGTTTTTTGGGGACGTAATTTTTCTTTTGGCGTATTCTCAAGGGGGACGGAGGACGGCGGTTGGATGGACGCCGTTGGTTCTGATCCTGACACGGGATCCGTGGCGGACCGTTCTTCCCTCGGACCGTCATCCAAAGCAGCCGAGGCAGTTGCCGCAGGCTCTTTTTTGGGCTTGGACGTTTTTTTCTTGGGCTTCGGTTGAGGCTCCGATTGTGTCACGCGGTTCAGCATCCCCGCGATCTTCTTTTGAAATTCCAGCTCGTCCGAGTCGGGCTCGTCCGCAGGCTCCTCTTTTTTGTGAGAGGATAAGACCGCTTCCTGCAATTTGCGGAGCAGCTCAGAGGTTTTTCCCACGTCTTTGTTCTTTTTCTTCATTGCCGTACCCCCTTTCCGAAGGAATGAACGTTGATGGTCACTTATGGTGCTGACGAGCCACCTCTGCCAGAATAATGGCGGTGGCGGCGGATACGTTAAAGGAATTCACCTGCCCGTAGATGGGAATGGACACCACCCCGTCGCAGGCTTTCACCACGGATTGAGAAACCCCGTTGCCCTCACTGCCCATAACGATGGCGCAGGGGCCCGTAAAATCGGTTTCATAGACGTTCGGTCCCCCCGCCTCGGCGGCGAATACCCAAACGCCCTCTTTTTTCAGTTGCTCAACGGTGTTGGAGATGTTTGCCACCTTTGCGATGGGCAGATGCTCGATGGCGCCTGCGGACGCTTTGGTGACCAGAGGCGTCAAGCCCGACGCCCGACGCTTGGGGATCACCAGCCCGTGAGCGCCGCAGCATTCTGCACTGCGGATGATGGCACCCAGATTGTAAGGGTCGGTGACGCCGTCGCAGAGGACGATAAAGGGAGCTTCGCCACGCTCTTTCGCAACGGCAAGAATGTCTTCCACGGTGCAGTATTCTTTCTCGGATGCCATGGCGATCACGCCTTGATGAGGTGCAAAGCCTGCCATGGCGTCCAGCTTGGATTTGTCGGTTTCCACCACGGGGATCCCCCGTTCGATGGCTTGCGCCACCAGCACCACGATGGAGCCTGTCCGCTCTCCCTTTTGCACCAACAGCTTGTCAATGGTGCGTTCGGATTTCAACAGCTCCCGAACGGCGTTTCTGCCGATGACGGCACCGTTTTCGCAGGCGTCGGCATCAGATTCGGATGCGGAAGCAGGCGAGCGGTATTCCTCGCGGGGACGGCGGTTGTCGCCTTTGCTGTTTTGAAACTGTCCGTTATGACGGTGATCGGACGGGTGACGGTCTTTGTTTTTCGATTTGTTGTCCATAAGATCCAATGGAATCCTTTCTCAATGTCGAACGGCGAAGGGGGTGCGCCCGTAAACGCCGAAAAAATGCTTATCGTTATATATTGTAACATAAATTTCAGTATTTGTATAGGCTTTTTTGAAATTTCTCTGCGGAAAAAGGAGAAATTTCATCGACGGAAGCCGACAAAATGCCGCAAATTGAGGGGTGAGCGCAGAAATAAGATTTCGAGCGGATGCGATTTCACGCCTTGTGTGACAAGGCAATGCTTTCATCCCGCTCTTTCCGATAAGCAAAAAAAGCACCCGATTGGGCGCCTTTTATGTGGCAGTAAGAGATTCTGAACTCATGCGCGCGCCGTTTTATCAACTTTTCTGCTTGGTTATTGGTACGCGCACTTTCGTAATTTCAAAGCGTTGCTCTGAAATTTGCGGAGCTTTTCATCGTGCATTTTTATTTCGCCATACAGAAAGCACCACCCGATTGGGTGGTG
>JAZSMC010000099.1:0-5829 GCA_045535705.1 Eubacteriales bacterium | reverse complement strand
TCATGATCTTGGTGGTGCTTGCCATGGGGAGCCTCTCATCCGCTTGTTTTTCGTAGAGGACGGTTCCGCTTTGTGCATCGATCAGAATGGCGCTTTGAGCGGATACTGATGGCGGCGCATCGGTGTTTTCTGCTGTCGTTTTTACAGTGAAAATGGATGCCAAAAACAATATCGCCAGGAACAGGGAACAGACTTTCTTTGTGATCCACATAATAAAATCCTCCGGGAAGCTACAGATACATTCATCTATATTTTCCCGGAGATCGGATTATGTCAGTCCGCGGAAGATTTTAACGCTGTTCAGACCTTATTTTCTCTTTTTGCGGGACTTTTTATCCTCGCCCATTGCGTCAAATACCAATTCTTCCATGGAGCCTGTTCCATCCAAGCCCTCGCCGGAGATCACGGCACGGATTCGGTTGATGATTTCGGGAGCTCTGCCGATCATGTCAGCGATCTGCTCCACGGGTCCCATTTCGGTGGGCGCCACGGGAATCACCTCAACCCGTCCTTCGGGATAGATGGTGAGGAACCCGATGGGGGTTACCGTAACACCGGTTCCGCCGCCTCCGCCGAAATTTTTGGATGCGGAGCGGTTTGAGGGGAAGTCCAACCCTCCCGAAGCAAATCCCATCGCAACCTTGGAGAGGGGAATGATGGTGAGTCCGTTGTCCAAACAGATGGGATCGCCTACCACGGTGTCAGTGTCCATCACCGTGCGCGCGTCACGCAGTGCAGTGTTCAGTAATTCTTTGATAGGGGTTTCGTGTTCCATGATTTTTCAGATCCTTTCTTGGTGTATGTGAAATAATATTAAACAAAAGAAAATTGGGAATTAAATTTTGTTTTCCATGCGAACCGCCGCCTTCAGTTCCGCTTTTTGGAACTCCTCTTTGTAGGCGTCCATGATGGAAAACACGGTGAATAAGGCTCTCAAGCCGTGCATCTTCAGAACGATATCGATCTCTGCGCTGCTTTGGGTTTTGAGATAATTGGGAACCACCTGCATGGCGCCTCGTTTGCGCTGAATCACCGCCAAAGAGGCTTGAACCCATTCCCAAAACAGGGAACAAGCGCTAACCACCGCGCCGTAGAGAACGGCGGTCTGCGCCGCGTCGGGGGATGCGACTTCCACTCGGAATTTCCGTACGCGGATGGTCAGTTTATCCCTTAGCTTCGCTTGGGCGGTTTTGAGCAGGCTGAAAATCAGTTGCAGATTTTCAAGCAAATTGGGAACAGGCTCTCCCGCCGCTTTTTTTCGTTGCTTCAATTCTTTTCTGGCTTTCCTTTTTGCTTGCATTTTGCGCGCGATCTTGGAGTCTTTCCCGTCTTTCAAAATTCCTTTTTTCAAAGGGAGAATCCAAATGCGGATGCCGCAGATGGAGAGCATAACCTTCACTTGGGTGGCAGATGCGGCAATGCGGATCTTTGCTTTGCCAAACAACAGCGCTAACAGCAAGATCACCAGCAATGCTCCAAGGACACCCAGTGCGATCCAAACGTATTTCATAACTGCCTCCTTTGGATCAATTGGCATCAGACGCGTCCGACGGGGAAGCAACGGGATCTTCCATGGGTTCGGCGCCGTTTTCAAAGATCACGTCGGTTTCTTCGGAATCAATTGGCTCGGCGTAATCCTTGAGCGGTTCCTCGGACGCTTCTTCTGCGGATTCACTCTCAACGGCATCTCCAAGCTCCAGCTTCAATTGCTCGGCTTGGGCGGCGGTACTGAGTGCCTCGGTTTCGGGAAGCTCGTCCAGAGAGTTGATCCCGAACACGCGTAAAAATTTATCGGTCGTCACGTAAAGCATGGGGCGTCCGGGGGCATCCAATCTGCCTGCCGCTTCGATCAGTCCTTTGTCCAAAAGGGAATTGACGGCGTAAGAGGAATCCACACCTCTCACCGTGTCCACGAAGGTTCTGGTGACGGGCTGGTTGTAAGCTACCACCGCCAATACCTCCATGGAGGAAGCGGAAAGGTTTCCTCCACGACGGATGCCCAGTGCCTCACGGATGTAGGGAGCGTATTGCTCTTTGGTGCAAAGCTGACAGGCGTTGGGATAGATCAAAAGCATAATGCCGTAGGGCGTTTTGGTGTTTTCGTATTTTTTCGCCAATTCCTTGACCATGGTTTTCACGTCCTTCACGCCGAGGGAGAGAACCTCTCCCAGCTTGTCAAAACGGACGGGATACCCAGCGGCAAACAAAATGGCCTCCATTGCTTGCTGAATTTCAAATGCACTCTCCAAGGGTGGGATGGGAGTGACGGCTTGTTTTTTTTCTTCCATATATAATTACGATTGTCCTTTTTCTGTTTTTGTATCCGCATCGGCAAATTCCTTGGACCGTTTTGCCATATGCGAAATAATTTGCGACATATCCAATCCGATATCGTCCAAAAGATCTTCATCGGACTCGGAAAGCTGATCCTCCAGAAGCGCGGCAACGCGTGCTTCCTCCTCCAGATCGCTGTCATCGGCGGGAATTGCGATCTCCTGCTGTTGGATATCACCGTTCTCGGATGCGCGGCGGCGTTCTTCCGCTCGCTTGGCGCGTTCCTCCTCCCGAAGCCTTTTCTTTTCCTCCAATTTTTGCTCCCGAATGATCCGCCGTTGCTCTCTGTGCATTTCCGCCTTGGAGGAAAGGGGAATCGGCTCGTCGGGATCGTAAGAGGGCGTTGCTTGCTGTTTGTTTTCTTCTTCAGGGGGGGAATCGTTTACGGTGAACACCGTGTTGGTACCGTGAACCGCATCCTCAAACATACCGTCCTCAATGAGAATCTTGCGAACCTTTACCAGCTCCAGGATTCCAAGGAAGATAGCGATCAAATCGGGGAGGGAGGTGGCGTCGGAGAGGATCTCCTCCATGGACGTGGCGGGCTTTTTACTCATGCGATGCAAAATCCCCACGATTTTGATCTCAACGGGAACGATGGGCTTTGCGATCATGGGAGCGAACACCGCTTTTTCCACCTTCGGTCGGCTCTCGTTTGCCGCGATGATACGGCGGACAGCCAAGCAAAGGCTTGTCACCTGCTGATCCGCGACGTAGGTGGTGTCGATGGAGATCTCGTCGGTATCCTTTGCCATTCTTCCGCTGAACACCTTGTAAAGCTCCGCCATTTTAACGGCGGCTTGCTTGGCTTGCTGGAAGCGCAGCAACGCATCAGCCAATTCCGCGCGCGGATCCTTTTCCTCGTCTTGCGGACGGGGAAGAAGCATCTTGCTTTTGATCCGCATCAGCTCGCTTGCCATCACGATGAACTCGCCCGCGATCTCCATGTCCATGCTTTGCGCCGCGCGAAGATACTCCAGATACTGGTCACAGATCAGCGAAATGGGAATATCCTCAATATTCACTTTGTTTTTTTGGATCAGCGCCATGAGCAGGTCGAGAGGCCCCTCAAACTGAAATTGATCCAACCGATAGGTCAGTGATTCCATGGAAACTCCTTGGTGGTGTCGATTATTGCAGTCCGTTGAAAACGGCTTTTGCGATGGGATAAGAGATGAGCTCGGTCAGTTCTTCCGCCACCCAGCCAAAGGGGGAGAATCCAAATCTGGAGAGCAGCAGGAGAGCGATCAGAACGCCAAACATGATCTGACGCTCGTATCTCATGATCTTGAAATAGGTATTGGTGGGCAGGAACGCCAACGCAACTCTGGAACCGTCGAAGGGCGGTACGGGGATCATGTTAAAGGCCATGTAAATGAAGTTGATCAAAGCGGAATACATTACCGCCTGATAAAGCAGAAGCAACACGCGAATCCAATATTCGGGTACGGTGGTGAACGCCGCAAGATAGTTCCAGCATCCCCACAGAACCCCTGCGACCACGGCGCACAGGATCCCCAACAGCAGATTGGAAACAGGACCCGCCAGCGCGGAGAGCGCCATACCGCGCTTGGGATTGCGGAAATTTCGGGTATTGATGGGAACGGGATTTGCCCAACCGTAGCCAAACACCAAAAGACAGATGAATCCAACGGGATCCAGATGCTTGACGGGATTGAGGGTGAGGCGTCCCAGATTGTAGGCGGTGTTGTCGCCACATTTGTACGCCACGTAGCCGTGGGCGGATTCATGCAGGGATAACGCCAGCATCATAGGGGGGAGCATCAACAGCAGCGTTAAAAGAACGTCAAAGAGATTGCCGCCGTTGAGAAGCATTGATAATATCATGAAATGAAACTCCTAATCATTCAGATCTGCACGAAAAAGTCTTACAGCTTGATCCCCGTAAATGAGGAGATGGCTTTCCACAGCTCCATTCGACCTTCCGTTTTCAAGGAAGAATAAAATAGAACGGGGGAATCCTTGGGGATCAAAGGGTGATTGGCGAACAATTCTTCCGCTGCTCTCCGCTCGGTGGCGTTGAGCTTGTCGGATTTTGTTGCCACTACCAAAAAGGGAAGTCCCGTTTGGATCAGATAGTTAAGCATCATCTCGTCGTCGGCGGTGGGGCCAATACGGCTGTCGATGAGCTGGATCACGGGGCTGATGCGGTCAACGTTGGGATTGGCGGTAAAATAGGAATCGGTCAATTGCGACCATACCGCCTGATCCTCTGCCCGACGCTTGGCAAAGCCGTAGCCGGGGAGATCCACAAAAAAGAGCTTTTTGTCGATCTCGTAGAAATTGACCGTGATGGTCTTTCCGGGAGCGGAGCTGACTCTTGCCAGCGATTTTCTTCCCATCAAAGAGTTGATCAGCGAGCTTTTTCCCACGTTGGAGCGTCCCGAAAAAGCCACTTGGGGAATCGGATCTCTGGGGAATTGCTTGACAGTTCCCGCACTGATGCGTAGGTTGACGTTGTTCAGATTCAGAGCCATGAGAACTCCTTTTTAAAAATCATTTTTTGAAGCTGACGTGAGGGGCAGATACGGGAACGTTTGGAACGAACACCGACGCCGCAACCGCTTCCGTTTCACGCTCGGAGCTGACCGATTGAGGCAGAGGCGCCAAAGCGTTTGCCAAAACTTCTTCCGCACGCTTGCACGGGATAAAGGTCAGGTTTTCGCGCGCCAGGGGATCGATCTCGTCCAGATCTCGGAGATTGGCTTCGGGAATCAGTACCGTTTTCGCTCCTGCCGAATACGCTGCCATGGTCTTTTCCTTGAGTCCGCCGATGGCAAGCACGTTTCCGCGCAGGCTGATCTCGCCCGTCATTGCTACGGTAGAGCGAACGGGACGGTTTGCCAATGCGCTGACCAGCGCTGTCACCATAGTTACGCCCGCGGAAGGACCGTCTTTCGGCGTTGCGCCCTCGGGGAAGTGGATGTGAATGTCTTTCGTTTCGTAAAAGTCGGATGGAATACCGTACCGATCCGCAACCGAGCGGACGTAGCTGACCGCGATCTGCGCGGATTCCTTCATCACGTCACCCAGCGAGCCCGTGGTTTCGATCTTGCCCGTGCCGTCCAGCACCGCAACCTCCACCTTCAGCATGGAACCACCCAATTCGGTGTAGGCAAGTCCGTTGACGCAACCGATCTGATCTTCCTCGTCAACGGTTTCGGGGATCATTTTACGCGCGCCCAAATACTCGGAAACAGTGTTGCCGTCGATGACCACCTGCTTGCATCCCTCGGACAGCATTTTTTTGCCCGCCTTTCGGCAAAGGGTTGCAATGGAGCGCTCCAGATTCCGAACGCCCGCCTCTCTGGTGTAGTAGTCGATCACTTCCACCAAGGCGTCCTCGGTGATCTTCAGCGTGCGGCGGTTCAAGCCGTGGCGCTTCAGTTGCTTGGGGATCAGATGGTCCTTGGCAATGGCGATCTTTTCCCGTTTCGTGTAGATGCCCAGCTCAATGATCTCCATACGATCCAT
>JAZSMC010000148.1:0-7068 GCA_045535705.1 Eubacteriales bacterium | reverse complement strand
AGGAAAAGTAGATAGAGCTTGCGGCACACTGAATAAGCCTTCCCCAGTGGGGGAAGGTGGCAGCCGAAGGCTGACGGATGAGATGTTATACAACAAATGTACTCCTCATCCACCCCTACCGCGGTCCCCCTTCTCCCACAGGAGAAGGGTCGCAAAGCGAGTCGGATGAGAGGTAGTAAGATTTTCTAAAGATTTAGAATTAACAATACACTACAGTGATTCATGATTTTTATTGAGAAGCTGTATAAGCAAAGACCGTGTGACTTTTTCGCCACACGGTCTTTGTTTTATGCTTTCATTAAGTTCACCAACACCGCCACCATTTTTTCCATGGACGGGATGGGGATCAACTCGTGAACCCCGTGAAAATTCGCGCCACCCGTTGAAAGATTGGGGCACGGCAGCCCCATAAAGGAAAGTCTTGCTCCGTCGGTACCGCCCCGAATGGGCACCACCGTCGGCTCAACTCCCGCCGCCAGCATCGCGGCTTTTGCGTTTTCGATCAACTCCATATGCGGCAGGATCTGCTCTTTCATATTGTAGTAACTGTCCTTAACGTCCAGCTCAAAGCATCCTTCTCCCCAAACGCGGTTCTCAAAAGCGGTGAGATCCGCTAAAAAGCGCTTACGTTCTTCAAACAAAGCCCGATCATGATCGCGGATCAGTAAAAATACCGTGGCTTCGCTTTCACTTCCCTCAAAATCGTGAACGTGATAAAATCCCTCGTAGCCCTCGGTGTGGGCAGGGGTTTCCGCCGCGGGAAGACGGGAGATCCACTCGTTCGCCATCAAAACGGCGTTCTTCATCCGATTTTTGGCGCTCCCCGGGTGAATGTTCACCCCCCGCACCGTTAATTTCGCGGACGCGGCGTTGAAATTCTCATATTCGATCTCGCCGATTTCGCCGCCATCCACCGTATATGCAAATTTCGCGCCAAATCTTTCTACGTCAAAACGGTCGGTTCCCCGTCCGATCTCCTCGTCGGGCGTAAAGCCTACGGCGATCCGTCCGTGAGATATTTCGGGATGCTCCGTCAGAAATTCACAAGCGGTCAGGATCTCCGCGATCCCCGCCTTATCGTCCGCCCCCAAAAGCGTGGTACCGTCCGTCACGATGATCTCCTGTCCCACGTATTTGGATAAAAACGGGAAAGACTCCTCCGAGATCACGTCACCGTTTTTCAGCGGAATATCGCCTCCGCCGTACACGACGGTCTGCGGCTTGACGTTGGCTCCGCTCACGTCGGGCGAGGTGTCCATATGGGACAGGAAGCCCAACGCGGGACGGTCCTCATACCCCGCCGTGGCAGGCAAAAATCCAAACACGTAGCCGTTTTCGTCCATGCTGACGTCAACCAATCCCATGGTTTTCATTTCCTCCGCCAACGCCATTCCCAAAAGCTTTTGCTTGGCTGTGCTGGGGGTGGCTTCGGAGTTCTCGTCCGAACGGGTATCAAAGGACACGTACTTCAAAAATCGTTCCGTTACCGTCATATTTCACCTCAATCAAAACGCCCAGGTGCCGTTTTCAAAGATCCGCACCCGTTTCCCGTCACGGGTAATTCCGGTGATGGAAAGGTCACGGGTTCCGATCATAAAGTCCACGTGGATCATGGAATCGTTGATCCCCTTTTCGTAGCACTCCGCAAGGGTATATTTGTCAAAATCCTTGATCACGTTGGTAAATCCATGTCCCAATGCCAGATGGCAAACGGCGTTTTCGTCAAACAGCGTATTGTAAAACAGCACGCCCGCTTGGTTGACGGGGCTTTCGAAAGGCACCAACGCACATTCGCCCAAATACGCCGCCCCCTCGTCCATGGAGATCATTTCGCGGAGCAGATCCTCGTTTCGCTCTGCTTTCACCTCCACCGCCTTGCCGTTTTCAAAGCGAACGGAAAAATTCTCGATCAGCTCCCCGCGGTACGACAGAGGCTTGGAGGAATACACCACGCCGTCGGCAACGCCACGCTTGGGAGAGATAAACACTTCCTCGGTGGGGATATTGGGATTGAACACGATTCCCGATCCCAGAGCAGCCTCCGCGCCACCCATAAAGAGGGCGTCCTCGATCATTCCCACGCGGAGATCCGTGCCGTTGGACGCGCGGTATTCCAGCGTTTCGATTCCCAATCCGTTGAGATATTCGCAACGGGAAGCCAGATCGCGGTTGTGCGCCTCCCATGCCTCCACGGGATCTCCGTCCTCGGTCACGCGGGCGGTCATCAGAATCTTATCCCACAGCTTCTCCATGGCACGGCAGCGGCGTTCCTCGGGAAACACCTTTTTTGCCCACGCTTCTCCCGGAACTCCCGCAATACACCATTGGTATTTGTTCTCCATGGCATCACGATACGGCTTGATGATCTTATAACGCGCTTGGGACGCCTTGGAGTTTTTGGTTTGGTCGATGCCCTTCAGTCCGTCGGGATCGTCGGATTCCAAATAGATCATCACAGGGAGTTTGTCCACGCGGTATTGCAGCTTCGCCACCTCAAAATCCTCCATTTTGGACAAGGTATTCAGCGAACAGGATTTCATATTCAATTTGGTCATGGGCTGATATTCCCACTCCATCATCACGCGGCGCGCTCCGAGGCGGTAACATTCCTCTGCCACCATCTTGGCAAATTCGGGCTGTTCTACGGACGCGTAGATCATCACGTCCTGCCCTTTGTGCACGTTTCCGCCCTCTGCCGCGATCAGCCGAGCGTATTTTCTTAAAACCGACTTTTTCATAACATTCTCCTTATCGCAAACGATATTACCATTATTATACTCCCAAAACTGCGGTTTGTCAATCAATCAGAGGACATTTCCTTGCAAAAAGAAAAATTGCCCCTGCGGCAAGGAGAAACCGCAGGGGATGGGCATTATGAAAAGTGAGTGAGATAGAACTCTGAGCGTTTGCAGATTTCCAAATTGAGATAATCGCATCCCAGTTGCTCCGCCAGCGTCGGAACGGTTGAGAACAGGTTCACGCCCAATGCCAACCGATCCCTCTCAATGGAAAATCCCATGGCTGCAAGCGTGGTTGGAAACATATCAAACGAAGTGAAAATTCGCCCCGTGGTTTCACCCTGCGGCTCTGCCGCCGCGTTGATAAAACAGTTGTAGATCGTGCGGTCATAATAGTTTGTTCCCGACACGTACGTCGTATCCATACGAGGGTGATCTCCCGTGATCACGATGGTCGTGTTCTCATAAAAAGGCTGTTTACGGCACCAATCAATAAAATCAACCAGCTGTCGGTCCGCGCAACGCAGTACCGCTTCCAATTGCTCTCCGCAAGACGTATCGCACTGACTACAGATATAGCCGTCCACGTGATGTGCATCCACCGTCAGCATGGTAAAGTTAAATGGTTGATCTCCGTTTGCCATTTCGGTTACCTGATCTTTTGCGATCTCGTAAAGTATGGCATCCTCATATCCCCACCAAACGTAATAATCCTCGGAAATATACCCTTGCTCCCGCGCAGTATAGAGATCGAAGATCTCGTAATTCCCGTGACACTCAAAATAGGAGCGGCGTCCGCCAAACTCCGCGTCGGAGCCACACAAAAACATCTGGCGGTATCCTTGGCTCTCCAAAACGTTTCCAATGGAATACGCGCCCTTGGCAAAGTCCTTGATCTCGGAGCCGGAATTGCTTCCGATCGAAAACGCAAACGGGATCCCCGCCGTTGTGGAAAGCAAAGCTCCCATGGTCCATCCCGAACCCGTTAAGCTATGAAATCCGCCCAAAAGTCCGTTTGGACTCTCGGTAAAGAACAGTTCTTGTTGGGCAAGCTCCGTCAATCCCGAAATATAATTCACCCCATCCTGAGCACCGCCGTCCTCTTTGGATGCGTAGGTTGTTTCCATGCTTTCCAGATAGATGTAGATCAGATTCCTCGGCTTTTCGGTTTCGGCGGTGATTTTCACCGATTGAGGATCCACGTAATACGTTTCGTAGACGGTGGTGGTTGCGTTGATATTTCTGATATAAGCGGGTAAATTTAGCGTGACCGCCGAAAAAATCAAAGCCCCTACCAGCACCGACGCGCATAAGCACGCGCCGATCTTTCTGTACAATCGATAGATTTGCCCTCTCCGCGAGATCAAAACGGCAACGACCGCAAACACCGCTATCGCCAAGCAAACCCAAGGCAAACAGGAACGCAGGATCAGCGCAACGGTTCCCTGCCCCGTTCCTTTTAACGGAGAAGTCAACGTATAAAGCAATTCATTCAGCTCCAAAGCATATGTGTTTCGATACCAGATCCCCAAAGAAAATATAGAGCACCCGACCAAAAATAAAAGTCCGAATATCGAAGTCCACACTGCGATCCGAGCAGGGCTGTATTCCCTCGGTTGTTTCTTCTCCCTTTTTGATTTCATTTCATTTTTCCTTTCGACATAAGATCACGGGATAAAAAGTGCATTTTTTTGTGCATGATACGATATTGTATCATATAATGTCGAAAAAGTAAATACGAGTCATAAAAAATTTTCAAATTGCGTAAAGCCAGAAGAAATGCCCCTACGGCAAAGAATAACCGCAAGGGCAGATGTATGCAAAAGGTTGTGGAAGAATGCTTGAAATATTTACAGATTTCACCATCGTCGAGAATCAAAATGCAGTTTCAATGAATGAGGAATCACCGTGGGGTATTCCATCCGTTGTTTTGCTTGATCTCTTTCATGTCTTCTTGTGGGTTTCGGGGATCCTCTAAAAGAATGACGGTTGATAGGTCATAACTTTTGTCGGGATGTACCACCACAAGAAAAGAAAACCAATAGTACGTTTCGGTTTTATCCGTGTATTCTTCAAAAGTGGTATCAACAATATATAACTCGCGCCCGTAATCATCTGAAGTTACAAATTTAGCATAACTGCCAAAGCTGACGTTTTTCGGATGCACGTACCGCTCGGAATTCTCGTGGTATTTTCGCACGATCTCCTCAAAGTAAGCGTCTTTGACCTTCAATTCTCCCTTCGGCTTCTTGGTCACGATCTCGGTGCTTTCGCATTTTGTTTCATCCAAAGGGAGTCCCCAATCGTTCAACCGTTTCAGTTCGGCGACCTCATCGCTTTTGGGATCGAGCGTACCGTTCTCGTTTTCAAAAGCTACGTAAATATAGCAATCATCGGGATAGTAATAAGCATGGGTATCATCGGCGCGTTGCATGATCAAAACGTTTGCTTCCCGTCCGTACCGATCCTCGGAATAACTGAACAGAACTCGCCCGTAATCGTCGGTTTCCAAAACGACCACGTTGGCATCATAAGCCACCTCAACGCCGCGTGAGAAGCCTAACGCCGTTGGAATATTATTCCACGCCACCGAGCAAAGCTGGGGATATTCCCCTTTGTAGCCTCGATAAAAACACCCCTGCAAAAACAGCGTCGAAAGCAAAAGGATCACCGCCAACGTCAACACGTTAGCTTTTACCAATAAACCTTTCATACCGTTCTCCTCATTCAATGGGCTGATCCCAGCCGTTTGCCAACTTCAATTTGCGAATTTGCTCTTGGTAGTTTGCTTTGTCTTCCAATTCCACCATAAACGATTCGGGATCAAAGGTGCCGTCGGGGTAAATGATCGCGACCATTTCCAACAAATAAGTTGTGTTGTACTGAATCGGTTCATCTTCCTCGGAATACACGTAATAGTATCCCTCAACGTAATAGAGCCGACGTCCGTAATCGTCCGTTGTCATCCAATTCGCGTGAGAAAAATAACCGCGTTGCTCATCTTCCTCGGTAATTTCATAACCATTCTTTCGGGCAACCTCAAAGATACGCGCTTTCCATTGTTCATCTGAAAGGTTGACTTCGTCTGTTCGATATACCCAAGGCACGGCAAGCTTGGGAGCCTTGATCTCCGCGCGATCCAGTTTGCTTTCGTCCATGGGAGAATTCCAATCGTTATCCGCCTTGAAGGCTTCAAGAATATGATCGGGGCAAAGTTCGTCTAAAAGCCCCCTTGTTTCTTCCGCCGTCAGCATTTTATCATATGTGTCATAAATACGGTCAGGCACCCGAAAGGATCGGGTTGATTTCTCGGGATAGAAATATACCGATTCCGCCGTTTCCTTTTGCACGATACCGATGGAAAGAAGTCCCGACGTATCTTCCAAATACAGATAGAGCGCACGGTCTTGATCGTCGGTTTCCAAAAGAATGATTTGAGGATCAACAAACCGTGGACCACTCCCCCACGCGCCGCGCGTGTCTGGAACTTGGCTGTAGATCAACGTATAGGCTCCCGCGTAATCTCCACGGTATCCCCTATAGGCGCATCCCGCAGCAGTCATCACAAGAACCATCGCTATACATATCATGACAAATCTTTTAACAAAGCGATTCATAATCATCCGCTCCTTGGTCTGTAGTGTCATTCACTCGGTTTCGGGATCATTTCTGTACACTTTCATTCTATCACATTATAGCTATTCTGTCAATAGAAAGTTTGTATTTTGCAGGGTATTCAAATCCGCAAGCGGATTTGAAGATTTTTCGCCGAGCCGCTTGTGAGCGAGCTCCCAGACGGCTTTCGGCTCAAATGCGGACCTACATTCTGCGCCTGCGCGCAGAATAGACAGAATCGGGGCTACCCCAGCCACAACAAAGGGCACGCCTCGGCGTGCCCTTTGTTGTGTGATGTGTGTCCGATTTAGATGTAAAGCCGTGTGTGGCCGATTTAGATGCACAAAGGTTTTGCAGAGGGTACACTAACCCACAGGCGTGTTATGGGGGGTAAAAGTTTCCGCGGTCTACCGGACTTTTAACGCCATGCTTGCAACGAGTCCTATGTAACCTATATTTTGTTTGCAAGATCGCGAATATGTCCGTCTTCATCAGACAGGAAGATAGAAAAATCATAGCCATATTTTTTTGCTATTTTAACGGCAAGCAATCGAATTTTTGCAAATTCATCACGGCTGAATAATTCAAATAATTCTTTTGATTTGGAGGGTAGATATTTATCTGCAAGCACCTCTCCGATAAATTCTTTTTGAGAGCATTGTTCCGCTCTTGTAAAAAGCGCTACCAACTTTGTATAATTTTCTTCGCAAATCTC
>JAZSMC010000041.1:0-4161 GCA_045535705.1 Eubacteriales bacterium | reverse complement strand
ATGCCGATGCGGGCGCGCTGAAGCGAGCGTACTATAAGCTGGCGAAGCAGTACCATCCCGACACCAACCCCGGGGAAGTCGGAGGCCAAGCGGTCTTAGGAAGACAATTTCATCACACAACTCCTTGGCTCACAGAGCGACGTGGCTACGATCCGACTTAGGATGCCGATGCGGGCGCGCTGAAGCGAGCGTACTATAAGCTGGCGAAGCAGTACCATCCCGACACCAACCCCGGGGACAAGGTTGCCGAGGAAAAATTTAAGGAAGCGAACGAAGCCTACGAGGTGCTGTCCGATCCCGATAAACGCGCCAAATACGATCAGTTCGGTCATGCGGCGTTCGATCCCTCCATGGGCGGCGGCAGCGGCTTTGGCGGATTCGGCGGCTTTGGCGGATTTGAGGATTTCGGCGATCTTGGTGACATTCTGGGTGGAATGTTCGGCGGATTTGGCGGCGGGCGTCAGCGCAGAAACGGTCCCGTTGACGGCGACGATATTTCGGTTGGCGTGACCGTCACCTTTGAGGAAGCCGCGTTCGGTGTGAAAAAGGACGTGAATTACAATCGCATTTGCCGTTGCCCCGACTGTAAGGGAAGCGGCGCCGCAAACGGTGAAACACCCGTTACTTGTTCTGTCTGCGGCGGAAGCGGTCAGGTGCGACGCGTCCAGCAAATGGGCGGAATGTCCTTCCAGACCACGGGAACCTGTCAGAGCTGTCGCGGTAGCGGAAAGACCATCAAAAATCCCTGCCAGAAATGCCGCGGAAGCGGATTTTCCAAGGAGAATAAACGGCTCACCGTGTCCATTCCCGCGGGCATCGATCACGGTCAGCGGATCGCTTTGAGCGGACAAGGCTGTGACGGGAAGAACGGCGGCGCCACGGGAGATCTGATCATCACCGTTTCGGTGCGCCGACACGCTTTCTTTGAGCGGGACGGCTACAATCTGATCTGTGAGATCCCTCTCACCGTTGCGGAAGCCACCTTGGGCGCCGAGATCAAGGTTCCAACGTTGGAAGGCGAGGTCAGTTACACCATTCCCGAGGGCACGCAATACGGCACCTCTTTCACCTTGAGAGGAAAGGGAATTCCTTACGTCAACAACAGCAACCGTCGGGGAGATCTGATCTTTACCGTCACCGTGGAAATTCCAAAGGGATTGAACGATAAGCAAAAGGATGCCATGAAAGCCTTTGCGGACAGTTGCGGAGAAGGCAATTACACCAAACGCAAAAAAGGCTTCTGGAGAAAGTAAGGATGAATATGGATCAGGATTATTTGTGCGGAGATTACGGCACCGTTACCGATTGGACGCAGATCCGCGTGACGGTTGCCCTGAAGGATCTGGATCGCTTGACGGCGGTGATGAGTATGGTTTCCAATAACCTGCAGATCGAGGATTACAGTGACATCGACCTCAAGACCTGCTACGGTGATCTCATTGACGAGAGTATCCTTAATGCGGACAAGACCGTGGCGTCGGTGTCGGTGTACCTGTCTGCCGAACGAAGCGTGTCGGAAGCCATGGCGTTCCTCAAGGAGCGGTTCGTTGCGGCGGAGCTGGAGCCTATCAAGGTGGAAACCGTGGGCGTCCACGAGGAGGATTGGGCGAATTCCTGGAAGGAATATTACAAGCCTTTGCGGATCGGAAAACGGTTGGTGATCGTACCCGCGTGGGAGAAATACGACGCAGAGTCTGATGATCTGATCGTTCGGATGGATCCGGGCATGGCTTTTGGAACGGGAACCCATGAAACCACCCGTTTGGTGATTGAGCTGTTGGAGAAGTATACCAAGCCCGGGTGCCGTATGCTGGACGTTGGAACCGGCAGTGGGATTTTGGCGATCTGCGCGTCCAAATTGGGGGCGGGGGAGTGCTTTGCTTACGATATTGATCCCATGGCGGTTCGGGTTGCCAATGAAAATATCAAGGACAGCGGCTTGACAAATATTGAGTGTAAGGTGTCGGATCTGCTCAAGCAGGCGGATCAAAGCCGCCCCTACGATCTGATCTGCGCTAATCTGGTAGCGGACATCATCATTCGGATGATCCCCGATCTGTCCCCGTTCATGGACAAGCATACGGTTTTGCTGGCGTCGGGCATCATTACCGCTCGCGCGAACGACGTGATCTCTTGCTTTGAGCAGTATGGCTACGAGATCGTTGAAAAGTCGGCGGAGAACGATTGGTGTGCATTGGCAGTGCGAAAAAAATAACACTGATTTTCAATTGAATTCTTGAATCGCATTTGCCCTCTCCGTTACGCCGGCGGCGTGCCACCTCCCCCAGAGAGGGGGAGGCTTCTAAAAGGCTCGCCCTCCGGGAGAGCTCCCGCGAAGCGGGTGAGAGGGGAAAATAAGTTTAAGGGGTCAAAAGTAAAGTAGTATAAGACCGAAAAAGAGCTTTTTGACGAGAGAAAATTGTTTTTACGGCAATTTTTTCACGCGAAAGGCTCTTTTTGACTTTATTTTGTAAAAAATGACGCTTTTGGGGACAAAAAATACAAAAAAGACCTTGACGAATTGGATAGTTTGTAGTATAATAAAAAAGACGCATCAAGAAAGCGAGGAAATTATGCCCAGATTCTTTGTAGATGTTAACCAAATAGTTAACGGCGAGGTCACGTTGACGGGGGATGACGCCCACCACGTTTCCCGTTCTTTACGCATGGCGGCGGGAGAACAGATCACGGTTTGTGACGGAAACGGAATGGAGTATCGGTGTGAGCTGACGGCGTTCCTGCCCGATCACGTACGCGGACGGATCTTGGAACAGCGTGCTGCGGAAACCGAACCGCCTTACCAAGCCACGGTCTGGCAGGCGTTGCCCAAGGGCGAAAAGCTGGATACCATCATTCAGAAATCGGTGGAGTGCGGTGCCGTTGAAATTTCACTGTTTGAAAGCGAACGGTGTATCGTTCGAGCCAAGGACGGTGACCGAAAGGGAGATCGCAGAAATCGGATCGCCTTGGAAGCCGCCAAGCAATGCGGCAGAGGGATCATTCCCAAGGTAACCGCTTCCGTAACCTTTCGGGAAGCGGTGAGAGAAGCCTCAAAGGCGGATCTGGCGCTCTTTTGCTACGAGGGAGAGGGAACGCGCCCTTTGCCCGAGGTCGTCAAGTCGTTCCGTGAATGCTTTCAGTCGGAAACCGTTCCCAAGATCACGGTGATGGTTGGAAGTGAGGGCGGTTTTTCCAAGCTCGAGGCGGAGTACGCGCAGGAGTGTGGCATGAAGCCGGTGGGATTGGGTAAACGGATCCTGCGAACCGAAACCGCGGCGGCGTTCGTTCTTGGGTGTCTTTCCTATGAAATGGAGCTTTCATGATTTTTCGGACGAAAAAAGCGACGGTTTCGTTAAAAAATCATCTTGCATACAGGTTGTGAGAAATTTTTTTGAAAAATTATGAAAAATATTGAAAACCCTATTGAAAAATAACAAAAAATGGTGTAAAATATAGTTGGTTTTACACATCACACAGACTCAAATAATGATAGGAGATAGAATATGTCTAACAAGTTGTTTCAAGGTGTCATTCATCAGATGAAGGATGCGATCGATCGTGTGATCGGTGTGATTGATGAAAACGGAGTCATCATTGCATGCTCGGAGCTGGTTCGGATCGGTGAGATCCGTCAGGGCATCCGCGATGAGTTGAGTTACACCAGCGACGTGATCACTTCAAGCGGCTATACCTACCGTCCCATGACCAACGGCAACAAAACCGATTATATCGTGTTCGTTGAGGGCGAGGACAAGATGGCAGAAAAAATGTCCAAGCTGCTTGCCATTTCTCTGGGAAATATCAAAAATCTCTACGATGAGAAATACGATAAGGGCTCCTTTATCAAGAATATCATTCTGGATAATATTTTGCCCAGCGACATTTACATCAAGTCCAAGGAGCTTCATTTCAACACCGAGGAGATGCGGATCGTGTTCCTCATCAAGTTCTACGGCAAGACCGATATGATGCCCTTTGAGATGCTGCAGAATATGTTCCCCGATAAGTCCAAGGATTACGTGATCAGCGTTGGTGAGCACGACATTGTTTTGGTAAAGGACGTAAAGGCTGGTATGGTGACCAAGGAGATCGAAAAGGTCGCCACCAACATTGCCGATACGCTTTCCACCGTGTTTTACACCAACGTTTCCAAAGTCGGAT
>JAZSMC010000061.1:0-7814 GCA_045535705.1 Eubacteriales bacterium | reverse complement strand
TTTACGTATACGAGGATAAGGTGCTGGTTCGCGGACGTGATTTTCTGAAGGGCGAGTGGGTTGCTTCTGCACAGTTCATGGTAGACCTTTCCGAGGAAGCGTTGGAAACCGTTCCGGATCCCGAGATCGAGGCTCCTCTTTGCGGTGGAACGGCAGACCTTTCTTTGGATGGCAGACAGCTCAGTGGAACCGTTAAGTGTCACTTGCCTGTGAATAACAACGCAACGGCAATCGCTCTGTTCTTCTCCAGTAAGGATACGGGCATCATTGGAAGCGATCCCTTTGCGACACTTGAGGTTGATAACAAAGATACCTTTTTCAGCTGCAGCATTCAGTTTGCAGACGTGACCATGCCGTATGTAGCGGATTGCATTTTGGTGTATTCCTATTCCGCCACGTTGGGATGGTCGGCTGATTGCGATATCATTGAACTCGGATCCGACGTTAAGGGTGGCGGTGCTCCCGCCTCGGGATATTTCTCAATGAACAAGTATGTATTTGAGGAAGGTGAGCCGATCCTCGTGACCGCGTTCAAGAACGTAGAAACCTCTTGGATCGGAATCCGCAACGTTGAGTCCACCAGCTATCGCACGTGGAACCAATGGCAGATTTCGGATGTAGGAATCGGAGTTGCCGTTGACATTTCCAAGGATCACTCGGCGTTTAAAAGTGACTATACAGCGCTGACACCCGGTGTTTATGAGATTGCATGGATCGAAAAATCAGGCACGGCATTCCAGGCAAGTAAGACACCGGAAAATACCACCACCTTTGTCGTTCGGGCATCCGGAAACACATCCTCAAGCGGAGCGGTCAAAACGAATAAGTCGGTGTACCGATTGGGAGAACCTATCTACGTAACTGCATTGAAGGGGACGGAAAACGATTGGATTGGAATGCAGTTTTCAAACGTGATTTCAGGGACCAAATTATGGTATAATTTGAGCGTGACGGGAGTTAATCAGGCGTTTGATATTACAAAGCAAGCCAATTATACGGGCGCAAACAGTGCCGACTACAAATTTGGTAAGGTTGAAGCAGGTGTGTATCAGCTGGCGTGGATGTCTTCGTCCAAGGATAATTTCCAAACGGGAAAGGCGGCGTCAGACACCGTTACGTTTACTGTTGTGGATATGAGTGAAACGCTGGCGCTCGGTGTTCCTGTTGGTGACGGGATCTCCGATCCGAATGCTTCCGTGTTGAACAGAACACTTACGAGTGCTGCAAATTTAAAACAAGAGAATTATACGTCGGAGTCATGGGAGGTGTTACAGGATGCTGTAGCGGCGGCTACGTTGGTCAGCAATAATCTTGAGCATACTCAAGAGGAGATTGATGCGGCGTATGAGGATGTTCTTGATGCTATGGCTGCGTTGGTTGCCATTCCTGTGAATCCGATTTCCAAGGAGCCCGATGAAACGGATCCCGAGGATGATACGACTGACCAAGCGACACCTGATAACGGAACCGATTCTTCCGACGGGGCTTCGGACGGAAACTCCATATTTGGATGCGGCAGTGTGGTTTCTTCCATGTCTTTTTGCATTTTGCTTGCGTGGGCGCCCATTGCGCTGAAAAAGAAAAAAACAAAGTAATCGTTTATTTACGGAGGTGGGGATCAGATGAACGCCATTTGATTCCCACCTTGTTGAAAATATAAAGGAGTGAGAATACGATGATCAAACGATTGATTGCAATTTTTTTGGCGGTGGCTACCGTTTTAGGATTGCCGTCTTGCATGTCGAGGGAGAAAAAGGGAAGTACTGACGTTGGACAGACGGAAGCGAATGTGATCTTGGTTTCGGAGCTTGCCGATTATCGTATCGTTTATGCCAAAGGGATCTCTATGGAGGTGTTCAAGGGGATTCGTGAGCTGCAAGATCTGGTGCAGGAAAAATTTGGGATTCGGATTGAATCCTCAGGTGATGATCAACCGGAGCAGGAAAAAGAAATTCTGATCGGTATCACCAACCGCTCCGCCGGTGCGACCGTTTTTGCCAAAGTGCCAAAAGCGGATGACTATGCCGTTGGAATATCCGGAAAAAAGATCGTTGTTGCCGCACACACGCAGGACACCGTGGTTCTGGCGTTGGATGCTTTTTTCAACGCTTTGGAAAACGTCGACGGCAATAGCCAAATCTTTTTTGATGAGAATATGGGAAGTGTCGTTACAAAAAATTACGCTATGGATACCATTTTGCTGGGAGAATATGACGTGGCGGATTATACCATTGTTTGCGATGGCTCGGAGGAGGGGCTGTTCATGGCAGATAAGATCCAATCTGCGATCCGAAGCAAATGTGGGTATTTGTTGCGCGTTTCCTCTGCTCCTGTGAATGGGAATATGATCTTGGTGGGAAACACCGTTAAGGGGGCTCCTGCTGGAATGTCAAATACGTCTAAGGACTATTATTACGTGGGACTAGAGGGCTCCGATCTATATCTTTACGGCGAAGCGTTCCCTGCCGCTTATAAGGCCGTTGAAGCCTTTTGTGAGACGGTTTTATCTGCGGAAGGAAATGCTGCCGTGCTGAACGTTTCAGAGGGTACTACCGCGTTTTCGGAAGATACCTCTATGACCGCTATGAGCTTTAACGTGTTGTGCAGACAGGTTGATACACAACGCATGGAGAACGTGGTTGACACCATCAAAAGATATATGCCTGATACCTTTGGCTTGCAAGAGGCTACAGCGGAGTGGATGACCTATCTCAATGACGTTTTGAAGGATCAGTACGGCTGCGTTGGAGAGGGGAGAGATCCGTCGGGGAGCAACGAATACAACGCTATCTTTTATCGAAAGGATCGGTTTGACCTGGTTGCTTCGGATACGAAATGGTTGTCCGATACTCCAGACGTGGTGGGATCGAAGCTGTCGGGCTCCGCATACCCCAGAATTTTCACCTATGCGATTTTAAAAGTGAAGTCCACTGGAGAGGAATTGATCCATGTCAATACCCATCCTGATCACGTTGAGGAGGAGGTTCGTCTGAAACAGGTGCAGGTGATAGAGGAGTTTTTGAAAAACAATTATCCGGACATGCCAACGATCCTTACGGGGGATATGAACGACACTGCGGATAAGCCATCTATGTCCTATTTGACTGACTGCGGATTTAAAAATTCTGCTGATCTTGCATTGATTGGAGATCATACTCCAACCTTCAAAGAAAGGGTTATTGACT
Source organism: Eubacteriales bacterium (assembly GCA_045535705.1). Lineage (GTDB taxonomy): Bacteria > Bacillota > Clostridia > Oscillospirales > CAG-272 > UMGS1865. The sequence goes on along the minus strand of JAZSMC010000061.1, from coordinate 4,629 downwards.
TTGTTATGGTATCCGAGGGGGATTTCTTTATATACGAATATGACGTAGATGCAAAGCTGTATGACGGCTCGTATGCGTCCGATCACCGAGCGATTATCACGAGGTATCAGCTTCGCAAGTAGATTATGAACAGGGACTGTCGCAAATGTGCGAATATTTGCATATGATACAGTCCCTGATGACTTATTAGGGCATATTGGGCGATGAAGAACCTCTCGAAAAGTGTCAAAAAATGCTTTTGCGCTATAACGCTCCCACCAAGACGTACTCTCTTGCCCTTTTTCTGTTCTTGATAGCATCCTAATAGTTCTTTCGCGTCCTCGTTGCCTTCGGATAATAACATATATCCAGGAAACAAACCATCGGGCATTCGGGAAACGAGAAAAAAGCGAAAATAATAGCAAAGCCCCCGAGCATAGATTTTATGCTCGGGGGCTGCTGTTTTAGTATCCTAAAGCCATATATACTGTCACTAAGTCGCCATCGTTAAAAACAAACACAAACACAGGTTCAAGGTGCTTGACATATCCGTTGGAGTAATAGAAATAATATCCTTCAGCATCTTCTTGATTGAAATCCCACCAAGACAAGGTTTCATGCTTTTCTATGTACTCATAGGTTTGCAACTGTTCCTCTACTTCCTCCGATTCCTCATCCAATGAGCCGTATCCGACATCAGTCATACTCTCGTAAAACGAATCCCATTCATCCGCAGAAAAAGAAACTTTCGACCTGATTGCCGTGTGATGAATCGAGTACAGATATTCATATTCAATAATCTCCGTATCTTCGGGGAGCTTTACCACAAAGAATCGTTCAATGGTTTTGATGGGAGATACGAATTGGTGGGAAAACTCTCTTACTCTACCCGGCATATCCGCACAGCTACTTAAAGGAAAAGTCAATGTTACTACCAACAAAAAAACAAGTATTTTTTTCATAACGATTTTCTCCATAGCATAAAACAGATCGCTCAGGCTTCCAACACTCGGAACTGCAAGCGGTAAAGCTCCGCGTACATTCCTGCTTTCTCCAAAAGTTGATCGTGAGTTCCCTGCTCCAAGATCTTTCCGTCGGAGATCACCGCGATCTCGTCGGCGTTCTTGATGGTGGAAAGTCGGTGCGCTACCACGATGGTGGTTCTGCCGCGACAAAGCTCATCCAACGCCTGCTGAATAAGAATCTCGGTGGTATTATCCAACGCGCTGGTGGCTTCATCCAAAATCAAAATGGGGGGATTTTTCAAGAACACGCGGGCAATGCTCAAGCGTTGCTTCTGTCCGCCCGACAGGCGCACGCCCCGCTCCCCGATCTGGGTGTCATAGCCCTCGTCCAAGGTCATCACATAGTCGTGAATGTTGGCGCGCTTCGCCGCTTGGATCACTTCCTCGTCGGTGGCATCGGGCTTGCCATAGAGAATATTCTCCTTGATGCTGGCGTTAAACAGATACACGTCCTGTTGAACGATCCCGATATTCTGCCGCAAGGACGCGGCTGTCAGTCGGCTCAACGGCTTTCCGTCAATGAGGATCTCGCCAGACGTTACGGGATAGAATCGGGGGATCAAATGGCAGATGGTGGTCTTTCCGCCGCCCGACGGTCCCACCAGAGCAAAGGTCTTCCCCTTTTCGATGTTCAAGCTGACGCCATGCAGCACGTCGTGCTGACCGTCGTAGGCGCAAACCACGTCACGAAATTCGATCTTGCCCTCGGCAACGCCCAGTTCAATGGCATCCGCGGCGTCTTCTTCGGGTTTGGTGTCCATGATCTCCACGAACCGCTCAAAGCCCGTCACACCGTTCTGGTACTGCTCCATGAAGTTGATCAGCGTCATCACGGGGCTGATGAACAAGCCCACCGACACGATAAACGCCGAATAGTCCCCCAACAGGATCTTTCCGTTGTAGAGGAACAATCCCCCCGCGATCAGCACCACCACGTTGAACACGTCGGTGATGAACGACGTGCCCGAATGGAATTTTCCCATGGCGTCGTATGCCTCGACGCGGGACTGAACAAATTCCTTATTCCCAACCTCGAATTTTCCTTGCTCACGCTCCGCATTGTTAAACGCTTTGGTGACGCGGATCCCCGATATACTGCTCTCCACCGAGGCGTTGATCACCGCCACCGATTGGCGGCTCTTTTTAAACGCGGCGCGCATCTTCTTTCGCAGCACGAAAGAGATCACCAACAAAAAGGGTACGCAAGCAAAAATGATCAGCGTCAGCCAGATATTGATGCTCGCCAGATACCCGAAGGACACCGCCACCGAGATCACCGAAATGATGAGATTTTCGGGACCGTGGTGGGCAAGCTCACTGATCTCCATGAGGTCGTTGGTCATACGGGACATAATGGCGCCCGTTTCGTTGTTATCGAAGAATCCGAACGGGAGCTTTTCCAGATGGCGGAACATATCCGAGCGCATCTGAGCCTGCATCCGCACTCCCATCACGTGTCCCTCATATTGAATGAAGTAGTTCAGCAGCATCCGCACAAAATACAGCCCCAACAATAGCAGTCCAAAGCCAACCACCTGTCGGTACTGTCGGTTTGGGATGAACTCGTTGAGCATTTGGCGCGTCACGATGGGATAAACGACACCAACCAAGGACACACCCAGCGCCGCCAGCATATCCAGCGTGAAAATTTTCATGTGGGGCTTATAATAGGACAAAAATCGTTTCAGCATTTCCAATCATCCTTTTCTACGTTTTACCACGCGGATCTGACGGATCCCGTAGTATTCAAAAGCCTTGATCGCATCACAGTCGATCCGCTCTCCGCAGACCACAATAGGAACCGCGGGGGGGCATCCCACCGATGCCGATGCCAATACCCTTCCTTCACACCGTTCCACGGGGAGCAGTTCCGAAGGGGACAGCATTGCTTCTCTCGTCGTCAGGATCCTTTTCGGGCGAAATATACGAGGGGGGATTTCCTCGATCTTCACTCGGCGGGGAATGGATCCCATGGCTCGGCGCAACCGCTCCAAGCCGTTCACGCCGATCTGCGGAGTCAGCATTAAAACCGTGTAGTCCCGATCCGCAAATTCGCACTCGATCCCCTCTACGCGCAACCGTTCGGCATATTCCGTTCCCAAATAGCCGTAAGACTTGGTTCGCAACGTCAATTTCATTGGCTCCTCGCCCTCAAAAACGTATCCATGGGCTTCCATCTCTTGGCGGAAGTTCGCCACTTCCTCTGCAAACTCCGTCAATCTCGCGGAATGATCTCCCGCCAACTCTGCGTTGGCAAGATCCAGCGATTGCAGGATCAGATAGGACGGACTGGTGGATCCAAACAACGACATTGCGTTTTTCGCCTGCGATCCAAAGGATTCGGGAGCGTCTTTGGATACGTGAAGATACGCACCGCCCGTCAACACAGGCAAGGTCTTGTGCGCCGAGGCACAGCAAAGATCCGCACCAAGGTCCATTGGATGACGGGAAGGCGCGAGAAACCGCAGGTAGGCGCCATGGGCGCAATCCACCGCCAGCAACACGCCGTGTCTATGACAAACCGCCGACAGCGCAGCAACGTTCGCCACGTTCCCCAAATAATCGGGGGACGTGAGATACACCGCCACGGGTAATTCTTCCATGGACGACAATTTCTGCTCCAGATCATGGGCAGTGATATTGCAGGAAAGATAGGATCCTTCCGCGCCGTACAGCCATTCCACCGCCATATCCAGCAAGGCGACGCCACTCAAAAAGGTCTTGTGGGCGTTTCTGCCAGCCAAGATCAGTGGGGCTTTTCCCTGCTCTCGCGCATATTGAAGCAATAGAAACAGCATGGCGCGAATGCAGAGCGAGGATCCCTCGGTGGAATAGAAGGTGGGACATCCAAACAAACGGGACGCATTTTCCTCGCTTTCCCGAATGATGCCGTCAGCCTCGTAAAGGCTGTCCGCTCCCTGCACTTCGGTCAGATCAAGCGGCTCAAATCCAAGACCGCCCTGCCCTTTGTGTCCCGGCATATGCAGTCTTAAAGTCCGGGATTCCTCATACCGTTTTACAAAATCAACGATGGGCGTGGTCATCATTTGTCCGACAGCTGTCTTGCCACAGCCACCATAATGGCGCACTCCATGCGCTTGCGGAACAGCTCACATCCATATTTGTAGACTCCTGTCACCGAGCCCGTGGAATGGTAGGCATTGGCGGCGCATCCGCCCGAGCAATACAGCTTTGCCCAGCAATCCCGACATTCGGGGCGGGCGTACACGTTGCAGCTTGCAAATTCGTTTTGCTTTTCGGTATTGGTCACGCCCTGCCAGATATCGCCCAGCTTAAAGGCTTCCTCACCAACGAATTGGTGGCAGGGGTAGAGATCTCCCCAAGGTGTCACCGCCATATATTCGGTTCCAGAACCGCATCCCGAGATCCGTTTATAGATGCAGGGACCGCCCGTGAGGTCGATCATATAGTGATAAAACGTAAAGGGCTTTCCTGCCTTGTCACGCTCCAGCATCAGCTCCGCCAGCTTTTCGTACTGATCCAAAACGATGGGCAGATCTCCCCGTGTCAACTCCGACGGATCTCCCACGGCGCAAACCACGGGCTCCATGCACAATTCGGTGAAGCCCAGATCCAACATCTGCTGAATAACCTTCAGAAAATC
>JAZSMC010000131.1:0-9998 GCA_045535705.1 Eubacteriales bacterium | reverse complement strand
TGCTGATAGTTTCCGCTGGTTTCTCCTTTCACCCAAAGCTCTTGGCGGGAGCGGCTCCAGAAGCAGGTCAAGCCCTTTTCCATAGTCAGCTCCAGGCTTTCGCGGTTCATATACGCAACGGTCAGCACTTTTTTGGAGATGGAATCCACCACCACGGCAGGGATCAGACCGTTTTCATCGAATTTCAGTTGGTCAACGTTTATCATTTGTATCCTCGATTCCGCATCCCGTTCACAGGCGAACGGTGATGCCGTTTTCTTTCAAAGTGGTTTTCAGCTTGGGAATTTGGATTTCACCGAAGTGGAAGACCGACGCCGCCAAGCCGGCGTCAATGGTGGGGATCTGTTGGAACAGCGTTACGAAGTCCCGAACCGAGCCCGCGCCGCCCGACGCGATCACGGGGACGTTCACGGCGTCGCAGACGGCTTGGAGCATTTCCAAATCGAAGCCTTGCTTCACGCCGTCGGTGTCGATGGAATTCACCACCACCTCGCCTGCCCCCAAGTCCACGCATTTTTTGATCCATGAAATGGCTTCCATGCCCGTGTTTTCCCGTCCGCCTTTGGCGAACACGCGGAACACGCCGTCCACGCGCTTTACGTCGGCGGAGATCACCACGCATTGGTTGCCGTATTTTTGCGCGGCTTCCCGAATCAGTTGGGGATTGCGGATGGCGCCCGAATTGACGCTGACCTTGTCAGCGCCGCATTTCAGCACACGGTCAAAATCGTCCACGGTGTTGATACCGCCCCCGACGGTGAGGGGGATGAAGATCTGACTTGCCACTTGGCGGAGAATGTCGGTAAACAGCGCCCGCTCCTCAAAGGACGCGGTGATGTCGTAGAACACCAGCTCGTCGGCGCCGTTGTCCGAGTAGTATTTTGCCAATTCCACGGGTGAGGAAACGTCGGAAAGTCCCTCAAAATTAACTCCCTTGACCACCCGTCCGTTTTTGACGTCCAGACAGGGGATGATTCGTTTCGTTATCATGTTGCCACCTCGATTGCGCGGCGCAGATCGATGGCGCCAGTGTAGTACGCCTTCCCGATGATGGTGCCGTAAAGTTCCATACGCCGAAGGGCTTCCACGTCCGAGAGGGACGAAACGCCGCCCGACGCCACAATGTCCATACCAAAGGTTTTGGAAAGCGAACCGTAAAGCTCCAGGTTGGTGCCCCTCATGGCTCCGTCCCTGGAAATATCGGTGCAGATCACGGTCTTGACGCCGACGCGCTGCATCTTGGAGAGAAAGTCTTCCAGCGTGCAGGTAGAGGTTTCCAGCCAGCCCTTGATGGCAATGCAACCGTCGCGGACGTCGGCTCCTACGGCAATTTTGTCACCGTAGGCATCCACGGCTTGCTTGAGAAATTCCTCGTCGGTCAGCGCAGCCGTTCCCAGAATGACACGGGAAACTCCCGCGGACAGATAGGCTTCCACGGTCTTCATGTTCCGGATTCCGCCCCCGATCTCCACGAACAGGGACGTGTTTTGCGCCACGTTGCGAACCACCGAGAGATTGGGGGTGGTTCCGTCCTTGGCGCCTTCCAGATCCACCATGTGGATATGAGTCGCGCCGCAGGCTTCAAAGTCTTTAGCGACCGACAGGGGATCGTCGCTGTAGACCGTCATGTTTTGATAGTCGCCCTTATAAAGACGGACTGCTTTGCCGTCGTAAAGGTCGATGGCGGGAAAAATGATCATACCGTCCCCTCACTTTCGCAGAACGCGCGGAGAATATTGAGCCCCACCGCGCCGCTTTTTTCGGGATGGAACTGACAGCCCATCACGTTGTTTTTGCCTACCATGGCGGTCAGCTCTTTGCCGTATTCGGCAGTGGCGAGAAGGGAATCCTCGCAATCCACGGCATAGTAGGAATGAACGAAGTATACGCAATCGTTTTCCTGAATGTATTTCATCAGCTTGTGTTTCTTTTGGAAATGAAGGGCGTTCCAGCCGATGTGGGGGATCTTCAAATCTGCGGGGATCACGCCTTCCATGGGGACCACGCTGCCCGTCAGCAAGCCCAAGCCCTCATGCTCGCCGTACTCCATGCTTTTTTCAAATAGCAATTGCATTCCAAGACAGATGCCCATCACTTCCTTGCCGCGCGCCACTTCCTCGCGGAGAACCTGATCCAGCCCCGTTTGACGGAGCTTGGCGATGGCGTCGGCAAAGGCGCCAACACCCGGCAGGATCAGCTTGTCGGCGCGGCGGATGACGTCTGCGTCCCCCGTTACCACGGCGTCCGCGCCGATCATGTTCAGTGAGGAAACCAAGGAAAAGAGATTTCCAACGCCGTAGTCGATAATTGCGATCATCCGAGCGTCCCCTTTGTGGAAGGAATTTCGGACGCGAAGCGTTCGTCCACCGAAACGGCAGTTGCCAAAGTGCGTGCCACAGCCTTGAAGGTGCCTTCAATGATGTGGTGGGAATTGTCCCCTGCCAACTGACGGACGTGGAGCGTAATTCCTGCTTCTCTGGCAAACGCGATCCAGAATTCGCGGCAAAGCTCGGTGTCAAAATTGCCCACCTTTTGAGAGGGGATGTTCAGCTCTCCGTAGAATCCCCCTCTGCCCGATACGTCCACGGCGGCGAGGATCAGAGCCTCGTCCATGGGAAGGGTAACGTCCCCGTAGCGGCGGATCCCCCGTTTTTCGCCCAACGCCTTGGCGAAAGCCTGACCGAGGGCGATGCCGATATCTTCCACGGTGTGGTGATCGTCCACGTAGGTGTCGCCCTTGCAAGCAACGGTCAGATCCAGTCTGCCGTGACGGGCGAACAGCGTCAGCATGTGATCCAGAAATCCACAGCCCGTGCGGCAATCGGACGCGCCCGTGCCGTCGGCGTTCAGGATCAGTTGAATATCGGTTTCAGCCGTTTTGCGGTTGATCTCTGCGGTTCTCATAGGTCTTGTTCCTCCAGAATTTTTTTGACGGTATTGATAAAGGCTTCCATTTGTTCAGCCGTTCCAACGGTAATGCGGTTGTAATCCTTGATCCGAGCTTTGCCGAAATGGCGGACGAGGATGCCTTTTTGTTTTAGTTTCAGATACAGCTCCTCTCCGCCGATGCGGGAGGATTTGGCGAACACGAAGTTCGCCGCGGAGTCGGTCACCTCAAACCCAAGCTCCCGCAACGCGCGGGCGGTGTAGGCTCGGTTTTCCATGATCGTTTTGCAGTTGTTCATATAGTAGGCGTCTTCCTCCAACGCTGCCGCGCCCGCCGCTTCGGTCATGCGGTTGACGTTATAGGGGTTGGTGGAATAACGGATGGTGTGCAGATCGGCGATCAGCTTTTCGTTTCCGATGCCGAAGCCCAGCCGCGCCCCTGCCATGGAACGGGATTTTGAAAAGGTCTGCGTCACCAAAAGATTGTCGTATTCGTCCACCAATTTCACCGCGCTCTCACCGCCGAAGTCAATATATGCCTCGTCCACGATCACCACGCGACGGGGATCGGACGCCACCACCCGCCGAATCTCGGAAAGGGGAAGCAGCTTCCCCGTGGGGGCGTTGGGGTTGGCGATGACCACGGTGTTGGGGATGCCGATATAGTCGTCGGCACAGAGGGAGAGATCCTCGCGGAGAGGGATCTCACGGTAGGGGATGCGGTTCAGCTCCGCGAATACGGGGTAAAAGCCGTAGGTAACGTCGGCGAACGCCAGAGGGTGTTCCTCGTCTGCAAACGCCATAAAGGCGAAGTTCAGCACCTCGTCCGAGCCGTTGACCGCAATGACCTGGGACGGCTTCACGCCGTACCGCTTTGCCAAGGCTGCGGTCAGCGTTTGACAGTTGGGATCGGAGTAGAGGTGTAGTTTTTTGCTCTCCGCTTCCACCGCCACCGTCACCTTTGGGGATGGGGGGAAGGGGGATTCGTTGGTGTTGAGCTTGATATACTGCATATCCCGCGGTTGCTCACCCGGGGTGTAGGGTGTCAGATTTTGAAATCGGCTGCTGAAAAACTTACTCATGGTCAGTCCTCGAACCGAACGGTGGCGCTTTTGGCATGCGCGTCCAGCCCTTCCTTGCTTGCAAAATAAGCAACCTTGTCAGCCACTTTTTCCAGTGCCTCTCTGGTGTAATAGGTGAACTGGGATTTCTTCACGAAATCGTCCACCGACAGAGGAGAGGAGAACTTCGCCGTGCCGCTGGTGGGCAGAGTGTGGTTGGGACCTGCGAAATAGTCACCCAAAGCCTCGGGGCAGTATTTGCCCATGAAGATGGAACCCGCGTGACGGATCTGATCCAGGTAATCGAAGGGATTGTCCACGCAAAGCTCCAGATGCTCGGGAGCGATCTCGTTGGCGATCTCAATGGCGAGGGAAAGATCGTTCTCTGCCACGATGATCTTGCCGTTGTTGTCGATGGACGCTCTGACGATCTCCTGTCGGGGGAGCTGTGGGATCTGACGCTCCAGCTCCGCGCTGACGGTTTCCGCAAATGCGCGGGAATCGGTGACCAGTACGGCGCTTGCCATGCGGTCGTGTTCAGCTTGGGAGAGCAGGTCTGCCGCCACGAATCTTGGGTTGGCGGTGCTGTCCGCCACCACCAGGATCTCACTGGGGCCAGCGATCATATCAATGGAAACCTTGCCGAACACCTGCTTTTTGGCTTCGGCAACGAAGGCGTTTCCGGGGCCTACGATCTTATCCACCGCGCCCACGGTTTCGGTGCCGTAGGCAAGGGCGGCAATGGCTTGCGCGCCTCCCACTTTGTAGATGCGGTCAACGCCTGCAATCTTTGCAGCCGCAAGGATCACGGGATTGATCTTGCCGTCCCGAGAGGGGGGCGTCACCATTTCGATCACCCGACAGCCTGCGATCTTTGCGGGGATGCTGTCCATCAGCACCGTGGAAGGGTACGCGGCAGTGCCGCCGGGAACGTAGAGTCCCACCCGTTCGATGGGGGTGATCTTCTGTCCCGTCACCACGCCCCGCGTTTCGTTCATCACAAAACTTTGGCGAACCTGTTTTTCGTGAAAGGCGCGGATGTTTTTTGCCGCCTCTCTCAAAATTTCCAAAAATTTCGGCTCCACCGCCGCAAACGCCTCGTCGATCTCCTCGGCGGTGACCTCCAGCGCGTTCAGCTTTGCTTTGTCAAATTTTTCCGCGTAGGCAAACAGGGCGGCGTCACCCTTGCTTCTCACCTCCGCGATGATCTCGGTAACGATGCTCTCCACGTTGGAGGCGATGTTGTCACGGGCAAAGATCTCGTCGTTTGAAACCTCGCCGTAGTTGTATATTTTAATCATTTGGAAGATACCTGTGCTTTCATGCGTTCTGTAATAGCCTCGATCTCCGCGGTCTTGAAGCGGAACGCAGGCTTATTCACGATCAGTCGGGCGCTGATGGGGACCACCGTTTCCACCACTTCCAGATCGTTTTCCTTCAGGGTGGTGCCCGTTTCCACGATGTCCACGATCACGTCGGACAGCCCCAGAATGGGCGCCAGCTCGATGGAACCGTTCAATTTGATGATATCAATATCCCTGCAAAGAGAATTGTAATACTGCTTTGCGATATTCTGAAATTTGGTTGCCACCTTGAGGGTGCGCTCACCGTCGTCGTGGAAGCCCTTTTTGGCAGCCACAGCCATGCGGCATTTTCCCAAATTGAGATCCAGAAGCTCGTAGACGTCGGGCTCGTATTCCAAAAGAATATCTTTTCCCGCCACGCCGATGTCCGCGGCGCCCCGCTCTACGTAGATAGAAACGTCCGAGGGCTTCACCCAGAAATAGCGGACTCCTTTTTCGGGATTCTCAAAGATCAGCTTTCGGTTGTTCTCCTTGATGGAAGGACATTCGTAGCCTGCCGCCTCAAACATGGCGTAGACCTTTTCTCCCAATCTGCCCTTTGGCAACGCTACGTTGATCATGCCCGATCTCCTTTCCTCAAATCCAGTAGTCTGCGGTAGCGCAGCTTTTCGGGAACCGCTCTTTGCACGCTGACGCATTCGCCGCCTGCGGTCAGTTCTCCAACGATCTTGGCGGTGTGAGCGGGATCCGCGTCAGAGTCGGTAAGGATCAGAACGTCCACGTCGTAGCTCGCTCTCGGCTCCTGCAATTCTTCCAGCAGGTCCAGATACAGCGCAAATCCCACGGCGCCCGACTTTCGTCCCATACGGCGAAGCAGCTTGTCGTATTGACCGCCTGCCAGAACACCCTCGCAGATGCCCGACAAAAATCCGCGGAACACGATGCCGTTATAGTAATTCATATTATTCACGATAGAAAAGTCGAAACGAATACGGTTGGCGTAGGGTGTGTTCTCCAGCAATTTTGCCAAGGTCTTCAGTTGTTCCAAGGCGTCCCGAGCGTTTTCACTGTTGCAGATGGGCTCTAAACGCTCCAATACCTGCTCCATATTGCCGTAAATATCAATGAAGCACAGGAGCTTTTGCGTTTGTTCCTCGGACAGTCCCTCGGCACTGCAGAGCTTTTTGAGGTCGTGGCGGTTCTTTCCCGCGATGCAGACGGCGGCTTCCCGACGGAAGCCCTCTCCGCCGCCGACGTCGTCCAGAACGGCGGTCAGGATCCCCAGATGGGAAACGTCCAGCACGAAATCCTCTGAGATCACGGCGAGGCTCTTTGCCGCCAGCAGAACGGTTTCAAACAGGTCGTAGGAATCAATGTCGCCCACGCACTCCAAGCCTGCCTGCATGATCTCTTTATATTGATGCGTGCGCTGGGAAACGCGGTAAACGTTTTCATTGTAATATACTTTTTGTTTCACACCAGCGGCGTCCGAGGTGTTTTTGATGATGGAAAGCGTTACGTCGGGCTTCAGCGCCATCAGCTTGCCGTTGGTGTCGTTGAAGGTGATGATGCGGTCGCTGACCAAAAAATCCTTGTTACGGACGTAAAGCTCGTATTCCTCGAACTTGCTCATCTTGAAGGGCAGATAGCCGTAGGCGCGGTAGAGCGACCGCAGAGCAAAGATTGCCTTTTCCTCATTTTTCAGCAGTTGTTCTTCCATGATCATTTACTCTCCTTTTGGGCTACCCTTGCCAGCACGGTGCGATAGCCGCCCGTGCCGTATTCCAGGCATCGTCTGACGCGGCTGATGGTGGCAGTGCTGCATCCCGTTTCCTTGTTGATCTCCTGATAGTTTGCGCCCTCGGAGAGCATTTTTGCGGTTTTCAGACGTTGGGCAATGTCCATGATCTCCTTCACGGTGCAAACGTCCTCAAAAAAGCGGTAACATTCTTCCGTATTTTTCAGAGAAAGAATTGCTTCAAACAGTTCATCCACTTGGTCCGTGTGCAGTTTCTCCATTTTTGACCTCTTTTCTCGGATCCACGATCCCGTCACTTTAACGCTTTAGCGTGCTAAATTATAACATAAACCAAGAACTTTGTCAACCCCCTCGTCAAAAGTTTTTTCTTTTTTATATCGCAACAATGAATATATTTTCGCAATATTCACTTATTTTTGCATATTTTATGAATTTATTGTATAATCAAACAAAAATTCGCACAAGTTTTTTAGTGAAATGTCGTGTTTTTGGTGGAAAGAGCCGAAATTAAAAATAATGTAAAAAAATATGTTGCATAATTATTCATGATGTGGTATAATAAGGACAATGAAAATGGGGTGGTGTTTTTCACCCGAGGATTACATGGAGAAAATAGGATGAAAAAAATCTTTATTGACGGCAAAGCGGGCACCACGGGCTTGCGGATCTACGATCGGTTGGAGGGCAGAGCGGATATTGAGCTGATCACGCTGTCCGAGGAAGAACGCAAGGACACCGAGGCAAGACGCAGAGCCTTGAACGCGGCGGACGTGGCGTTTCTGTGCCTGCCCGATCCTGCGGCGGTGGAAGCGGTGGCTTTGGTGGAGAACCCCAACACGGTGATCATTGATACGTCCACGGCGCACAGGACCTTGGATGGCTGGACCTACGGATTTCCCGAGCTGTCCGCGCAGCGGGAATCTGCTGTGAAAAACGCCAAGCAGATCGCCGTTCCGGGATGCCACGCAGGCGGCTTCATTGCGTTGGTGTATCCTCTGATCGAGGCGAGGATCCTTTCTCCCGACGCACTTCTCACCTGCCATTCCATCACGGGCTACAGCGGCGGCGGTAAGAAGATGATCGCGGATTACGATGCCGAAGACCGTCCCGCAACCTACGACGCCCCCCGTCAGTACGGCATCGCCCAACAGCATAAGCATCTCAAGGAAATGAAGGCGATCACGGGACTGTCAACCGAGCCCATCTTCTGTCCCATCGTTTCGGATTTCTACAGCGGAATGGAAGTGACGGTTCCTCTGTTCGCTTCTCAATTGCTGTCGGGAAAGACGGTTGAGGACATTAAGGCAGTTTACGCCGCAAAATATCATGGACCCATCGTGCAATACGTAGAAAGTGCCGACGAGGGCGGCTTTCTGGAAGCGGGAAAGCTTTCGGGAAAGGACAGTATGCAGATCACGGTGGCAGGAAACGGGGATCGGATCCTGTTGGTGGCTTTGTACGATAATTTGGGAAAAGGCGCATCGGGCGCCGCATTGGAGTGCTTGAATCTTGTTTTGGGACAGGAAAAGGACTTTGGATTGGAGTGTAAATAATATGGAAAACAATGTGAAATTGATCGAGGGCGGCGTTTGCGCCGCAAAGGGCTTTACGGCGTCGGGGATCCATTGCGGGGTCCGCAAAAACAAGAGCAAGCGGGATTTGGCTTTGATTTACAGTGAGGTCGTGGCGAACGCTGCGGCGGTCTACACCACCAATCTGGTGAAGGGCGCGCCTTTGACCGTGACCAAGGCGAACATTGCGGACGGACGGGCGCAGGCGGTGATCTGCAACAGCGGAAACGCCAACACCTGTAACGCCAACGGCATCGAGATCGCAGAGAAGACCTGCGCGTTGCTGGGGAAAGCGTTGCATATTGCCCCCACGGACGTGGTGGTGGCGTCCACGGGCGTCATCGGTCAGCCCTTGGATATTACCCCCATTCAAAACGGGATCCCCGAGCTGGTGGCATCCTTGGGGAATTGCTCCAAAGAGGCTGCGGAAGGGATCATGACCACCGATACCCGACTCAAGGAGATCGCGGTCAGCTTTACCGTTGGCGGCAAGGAATGTAAGATCGGCGGTATCGCCAAGGGATCGGGCATGATCCACCCCAATATGGCAACCATGCTGGTGTTCATTACCACCGACTGCGCCATCAGCTCCGAGATGCTTCAGCGCGCGTTGTCCTCGGATATTCGGGATACCTTCAATATGGTCAGCGTGGACGGAGATACGTCCACCAACGATATGGTAACGGTTCTGGCAAACGGTATGGCGGGGAACGCCGAGATCACGGCAGAGGGTGAGGCGTTCAACGCCTTCATGAAAGCCTTGAATACCGTAACGGTACATCTTTGCCGTTGCATCGCGGGGGACGGCGAGGGCGCCACCAAGCTGTTGGAATGTAAGGTGACGGGAGCCGCCGACGCGGCGACCGCGAAAACGGTTGCCAAAAGCGTGATCTGCTCGTCGCTCACCAAGGCGGCAATGTTCGGCGCGGACGCCAACTGGGGACGGGTGCTTTGTGCCATCGGCTATAGCGGCGCGGCGGTTGACGTGAACCGCATCGACGTGGCGTTCCGTTCTGCAAAGGGAACCGTTGAGGTGTGCAAAAACGGAGCAGGGGTCGAATTTTCCGAAGAAAAGGCGAAGGAGATCCTTTTGGAGTCCGAGATCGAGATCCTGGTGGAATTGAACGCGGGGAACGTCGCGTCCACCGCTTGGGGATGCGATCTCACTTACGATTACGTAAAGATCAACGGAGATTACAGAACTTAAGATGGAGTATAATATGGAGATCAACAACGCGCAACGGGCGCAGGTTTTGGTAAACGCCCTGCCTTATATTCAGAAATATGCGGGCAAGGTGGTTGTGGTGAAGTACGGCAGAAACACCATGATCAATGAAGAATTGAAGGATTCCGTGATGCGGGATATCGTTTTGCTGTCCCTCATCGGAGTGAAGGTCGTTCTGGTTCACGGCGGCAA
>JAZSMC010000132.1:0-6103 GCA_045535705.1 Eubacteriales bacterium | reverse complement strand
AGAGATTCGGCAACGTGCGAGGGTTTTGAAATAGGGAAGACCTTGGGAAGGGGCAAACTTCTTGCAAGAAGTTCTCCCCTCCCAAACCCACCTCTCTCAAGAACTTTCCCACCACGCTCCGTCCAATATGAAAGCAGATTTTAGAGTCTGCATTGGACGGAGCGTGGTGGGAATTTCTTTTTTGGATGGGTTGTGTTTTTAGAGATTGATCGCTTCGTGTTCGAAATTTTTCCGTATCATTTTTGTTGCTTTATTTTGCTGAAAATGACACATTCCGGATCACCTTCTATCAACTTCAAAAAGTTAGTGACCAACGTGATAGAGTGAATCAAATCTTTGATTTATATCAATCGGTTTCGGCAATTCGTGATGTTGATAATAAAAGTCTGCAAAATCTTGAATACGTTCAAACGGCACCAACATACCCGGTTTTAATACAGCTTCTCTGGCGAGGGAGTCCACTGCTTTCATAACAAAGGATCGACTTTTTTCGAATTCGTAGTACATAATTTCCTTTGACGGATTGCAAAATTCCATCAAATAACAAATGCACGCATCATAAAGCCGGCGGTAGCGTGGATCCGCTAAAAGATCCTCGTAAACTCGCAAATAAACCGCCATTTTTTTTGCAAACAAGAATTCGCCCTCTTCGCATTTTCCGTATTTTTCAAAATCCGCATGCGATAAACCCATATCATTTTGCACGTAAAAGAGTGTGATGTTTCTCTCTGTGTAGTAATCTATGATTATCCTATCTCTCAAACACGCGTGATACGTGATCTGACACAGATCTGCTCCCCCCGTGCAATAGATCACTGCAAATTTGCAGGCGCGGATCATATAAGACTCCGCATCTGAAATTTCTTTCGGTTTTAATGGATCAAACGGAGCTTGAATCACTTCGTCATACAATTCTCTTTTCTGCTCTTTCTCTTGCAGAGAAGCATGAGAATCCATCACGTAAACGAGGCGAACGTTTGGATTATTTCGCTTATACTTCTGGCACCAGTAGTAAAAGCAACAAGTAAAACTATCGTCACCCGTAAAATAAAATTGTCCGCTGCCGTCAATTTTTGCAACTTCCCCGATTTCATGCGTCATGATCTTCATCTCCAGCTCCGAGGGCACGAAAGGAGATTTCCCAAAAAATGCGATTGTCATTTTCTTTCCTCCTAAAACAAAAAAGTGTGCCTCAACAAGAGGCACACCGAAAAGAATGCTACTCTCATTGTTGTCACACAATTTCATTACCCTTAGAGAGTATACTGAAAAAGAGAGAAACATCTTTTACCAAGATATAGTTTCTCCAAGGGCACTAAATATATGAAATTGTGTGACATTGACATTATAGCATATTTTCGAAAAAAAGTCAATAGTTTAATATCTTTTCCACGCATCGTCTGATATGAATTTGTTACATATCAATCCTTGTGGAGCCTGCAGAGCGCCGGGCGCCAGTGGCGCGGCGCAAATGTAAAAAATCTGATTTTACCTGGTAGGGGCGATCATCGATCGCCCGCTCCAAACGAGTATCGCAAATCCATCGTTCGGAGGGTTTTTTTTGAGGCGGGCGATCGATGATCGCCCCTACGGGTTTGGGGTGAATTTTACGCTTTGGTTCATGATTTTTTATTCCGCGAAAAACTTACTTTTTCGGCAGAGAACTTAGGGTGGTGGTACCTAAATTCTTGCGGCAGCTATTCTGCAGTCTATCATTCTTTCTTTTCCATACAGATTGCCATTTTTCTCCCCCTAAAAACAAAAATGCGCCAACCGAAGTCAGCGCATAAAAACGCAAACTCCGATTGTCGCACAACAAAATTGAAATAGGATTAGGAAATAACCATAACCATTCAATTGGAGTTTGCATTTTATCAAATTCCAAAAATGATTATGGCAAAAAAGAGGTACAATATTCCTCTAAAAAACAAAATACCACTAATCCAATTTATTCAATTTTGTTGTGCATGAATATTATAACATAAAGTTTATAAAAAAACAAGTCATTTGAAAAAAAACATAAAAATTTCAAGTATTCGGGGCGTCGAGAACGCCGCCCCCTACAAATTATGCCGCGATTGCTTTTCTCTTTAGGAATTATTCCGTGAAAAACCAACTTCATGGAGCCGGCAGGGTGGTGGTACCTAAATTCTTGCGGCAGCTATTCTGCAGTCTATCATTCTTTCTTTCCCATACAGATTGCCATTTTTCTCCCCCTAAAAACAAAAATGCGCCAACCGAAGTCAGCGCATAAAAACGCAAACTCCAATTGTCGCCAAACAAATCGAAAAAGTATGGGAATATCATTCACATATACTGTTCGAGGAATTTGCGTTTTTGCAAAATTCAAAAAACAGTATATGCCAAAAAGGGCATAGTATACCCTAAAGACAAAACATTTCCATGTATCAAATATTCGATTTGTTTGGCAACCTTATTATATCACGTTTAGGCGAGAAAATCAACACTTTTTTAAATTTTTTTGTTTGGAACGGGAAAGTAACATTTAATTTGGTAAGCTATTAGGATTCCAAGCGAGATCCCGCTTCGGTTTACAACCTCGCGCTTTTGGATCGGTTCGGCGCAAAATATGGGCGCCTCACCTCACCAAAAGTTCAGCTCCGCAATCGGAGATTGCTCTGTTCAGGATGACACGTTGGGGTGTTATTCTCTATAACACTAACATTGTGGAGCCGGCAGGGTGGCGGTACCTGACGGCTTGCGGAAGCTATTCTACCGTCTGTAGATGATTCTTTCCCATACGGGGTGATGTTGCACCCAAAGTACGGGGAGGGCGCAAAAACTTTCTAAACCAAACAACCGAGGGCGCACGATGTTCGCACGCCCTCGGTTGGACTTTTATTCTTTTTTGCTGAAAGTTTTTAGGA
The DNA here is from genome assembly GCA_045535705.1 of Eubacteriales bacterium. Taxonomy (GTDB): domain Bacteria; phylum Bacillota; class Clostridia; order Oscillospirales; family CAG-272; genus UMGS1865. Next base: position 3,215 of record JAZSMC010000132.1, on the reverse strand, counting down.
TTCTTAAACCCTTTTTTCAAAAAGGGTTTAGGCAGGTGCGGACAGAGTCCGCGACCTTCCTTGTAACCTTAACCTCATAACCAATCATTATGATGTTCTTTGTAGTTTTTGAGCAAAGCGTCGGCTTCGCGGAGCAGCTTGGAGCGTTGCGAGGGAGAGGAGAGGGTAGCACCGCAGGCACAGGCGTGACCGCCGCCGTTGTAGCGTTCCGCCAGCCCGTTGATGGCAACGAAACGGGAGCGGAGCCGAACCCGAACGGCGTCCTCAGTTTCGATGAAGGCGATCCAGATCAACGCGCCTTTGATGGAGTCCATATAGATCACTGCGTCCCCTGCGTCCTCGTAGGAAACGCCGAATTTTTCGCAAGTTGCTTTAGAGATATAGACCGAGGCCACGCCGTTTTCGGAGATCTTCATATGTTGGAGGACGTACGCTTGAAACGCAAACGTATTTGCTTCCCGAAGGTAGAGGTGAGCAAATATGATTTCCGTATCGATTCCCATATCCAAAAGCATCCCTGCCAAACGGAGCGTTTCTCCCGTAACGGACGAAAAACGGAAGCGCCCGGAATCAGTCACCATTCCCATATAAAGGTATTCGGCGGCAGATCCGTTCAATTTCAACTCATCCCGAAAGGCGTCGTAGAAAGCCGCCACCATTTCACAAGCAGAGGAACGGTGTGGCTCCACCCATTGAATATCGCCGTAGTGATCCACGGGAATATGGTGGTCGATTTTGATCAATTTACGGCAAAGCGGGTATTTGGAACCGGAAATGCGTTCACGGGTAGCGGTATCCAAAACGATTCCAAGCGCATCGGTGAAAAGCGCATCCGAAAGGGGAGCGTCGTTCTCTCCCATAAAGGCCAGCCGCTCGGAAGCATCTGCGCCTTGCGTGTAGATCTCCTTTTCAGGATAAGTCTGCTTCAAGATTTCCGCCAGTCCCCTCACCGAGCCGATAGCATCTCCGTCTGGGCGAATGTGGCGAAACAGAACGATGCGTCGGTGCGCTTTGATCTCGTCCAGTACGTTTTTCATCTCCAAGTTCATTTTTTTGCTCCTTTGAATGTGTGCTTGTCATGTATACAAATCCTATTATACTACATTTTTCTGAATTTTGCAATCGGTTTTCCCATTCTTTTTCGGAAATCTCAAAAAAGGGCTGCCCTGCCCGACGAAAACGCCGAACAAGACAGCCCGCGGAGCTATTTCACATCAGTGGCAGCCGCAGCAGGAGAGCAGAACGATGGCAAGAATGATGAGCCATACCCAGTTGTTGTCAAACAGTTGGCAGAAGCAGTTGTTGTTCATGGTATTCCTCCGAAGTGAATTGAAGGGGGGTCCCTTCTGTTACCAGTTTATGCCGAAGCCGTCGGAGTGTGCCGTTTTTTGTCGCAGAAGTTTTTCGGAATTTGAGACATCTTTTTTGTCGCTACACTTGACAAACGTTTCTTTTTTGCTTATAATAAGGATAATTGATGTTCAAAGGAGGTGCAAAAATGTCCGAATTGATTACCAGAGTGTCCCCCGTGACCGTACTGGCAGGCGTTGGAAAAGTGCGCGCGGCGTGTTACGAGCGTTTGGGGATCCGCACGTTGGGGGATTTATTGGCGCATTTTCCGAGAGCCTATGAAAATCGGGGAGAGATCCGATTGCTTTCCGATGCCAGAACCGACGGAAAAACCGCCGTGATCCTGACCGTTGCATCCCAACCCAAGGTGGTTCGGTTGCGAAGTCACAAAAGCTTTTTGAAGTTTCGAGCTTACGACGACAGCGCTTCCTGCGAGATCGTTTATTTCAATCAGGACTATCTCAAGGACAAATTTCAAGTGGGTTCGGAGTTCCGTTTTTGGGGACGGGTTGAACCGAAGGGAAAGAACGGATTCTCCATGTCTTCTCCCGTGGCGGAGCCTTGGGTGGAAGGAATTCCCCTCAAGCCTCTTTGCCCGGTTTGGCGGCTCACCGACGGATTGACACAAAAGCAGGTGGAAAAAGACGTTTCTTTGGCACTGTCCCTATTGGCTGGAGATACAGAGGATCCTTTGCCTGTTGAGATCCGTCAAAAACGGGAGCTTTGCACACTGTCTTTTGCTGAGAAAAACATCCACGCTCCCGAAAACGGACGGGATCTGATGATCGCCAGAAAGCGGTTGGTCTATCAGGAATTTTTTGATTTTGCGTTGGGGATCTCTCTGTCGGGAACCAAAACGCAGACTCACGGCGCCCCCGTTTGCGACGATGGAGATATTACGTCCTTAACGAATCTGTTGCCTTACCGTCTGACGGGCGCGCAACAGCGCGCCATCGCGGATATTCAACGGGATATGGCAAAAGACGCTTCCATGAGCCGAATGATCGTTGGGGACGTTGGATGCGGAAAAACCGTTTGCGCGGCGGCAGCCATGCTGATCGCGGTACGCAACGGACGTCAAGCGGCGCTGATGGCGCCCACCGAGATCCTTGCCAGACAGCACTATCTGGAGCTATCGTCCTATTTTGAACCCCTTGGGATCTCTTGCGCTTTGCTGATCGGCGCTTGCACCGCTAAAGAAAAGCGGGAGATCAAAGCAGCGCTGGCATCGCAAGATCCCGCCACACGGTTGGATATCGTGATCGGTACGCACGCGCTGTTATCCGAAGGCGTGGAATTCACCGCCCCTGGGTTGGTGGTTGCCGACGAACAACACCGATTTGGCGCCCGTCAGCGGGCATTGCTGTCCCAAAAAAACGGAAACGCCCATCTGCTGGTCATGAGTGCAACTCCGATCCCCCGTTCTCTGGCGTTGGTGCTTTACGGAGATATTGATCTTTCCAAGATCGACGAAATGCCCGCCGGCAGACAGCGGGTGGATACCTTTGCCGTGGATGAAACCTACCGCGAACGGTTGAACGGATTCATCCAAAAGCAAATCGATGACGGCGGACAAGTCTACGTGGTCTGTCCTGCCGTGGAAGAACAGGAGTTGGCGTCCGACGAGGTGGAGCTACGGGATCTGAACGCCGACGGCGAGGCAGTCTACCGTGAAAAGCCCCCTCTCAAGGCGGCTGTGACGCATGCCAAGGAGCTTTCCGGGCGCTTTCCGAATGCCACCGTGGAATATCTGCACGGCAAGCTGAAAAGCCAAGAAAAAGAGGAGATCATGCACCGCTTTTCCAAGGGCGAAATTCAAATTCTGGTTTCCACCACCGTGATCGAGGTGGGCGTGAATGTGCCCA
>JAZSMC010000113.1:0-19186 GCA_045535705.1 Eubacteriales bacterium | reverse complement strand
GTAACATCACCCTGTATGGGAAAGTTCAATTGACAGACGGCAGAATAGCTCCCGCAAGCCGTCAGGTACCACCACCCTGCCGGCTCCATGAATTTAGTTAAGTCGGATCGTAGCCATGTCGTTCTGTGAGCCAAGGAGTTGTGTGATGAAATTGTCTTCCTAAGACCGCTTGGCCTCCGACTTGTAACATCACCCTGTATGGGAAAGTTCAATTGACAGACGGCAGAATAGCTCCCGCAAGCCGTCAGGTACCACCACCCTGCCGGCTCCATGAATTTAGTTGTGATACAGAATCATACCCCGATGACATTATTCCATAGGATATGTTACTTTTTCGGGAGAGAATTCGGGGTCTTGGCGGCGCCTGAATTCTTGCGATAGTACCTTCCCGTCTGTAAATGGGACTTTCCCATACAGGCTGATGTCGCACCCAAAGTATCGTTCGGAACGAAAACTTTCAACGAGCTATCCTCTGTAGGAAATGCTTTGTTCGCGCTTCCTTCCGAGGGTAGCTTATAATCTTCTTCGTTGAAAGTTTTTGGGATTCTTAAACCCTTTTTTCAAAAAGGGTTTAAGTGGGTGTGGGCAAAGCCCACGACCTTCCCGCGACCTTATCCCCGCAACTCTTCCCACGCGCCGAAGATTCGAGCGGCGGTGAGAGAGGAATCGTAACCGTGGGACGCTTTTTCGATGACCACGGACACCACCAGCTCGGGGGTATCGTTGGGGGCGTAGACGCCCGTGAACAGGGCGTTGGTCAGCTCGTATTTCACGGTTTCGCCCGTGGCTTCGTCGGTGACGATGCGATCGACCTGAGCGGTACCCGTTTTGCCGCCCACCAAGGTGTAATCCACTTCAGATTGCCCAAGGTACCGACGGACGGCGGCGGTTTCTTCCACCATCTGCTTCAATCCCCGCATCATCACGGCTTGATGAGCTTCCGAAATTTCCAAAGAGGACAGTACCGTCACGTTCCCCTCATCGGAATAAAGGGGTACGGCGTTTCCAAATTCGCACACGCGGTCCAGCAAATGGGCGGAATACCGCGTGCCGCCGTTGACAATCGTTGATAATGACGCGCAAAGCTGCAAAGGCGTCGCTTTGTTGTCCGACTGCCCGATGGCGGCTTGCACCGTGTTTCCCGGTTGCCATTCGCCCACGTAACTACCCGCTTCGCCCGCCAGAACGCCCGTGGCTTCACTCAACTCCACTCCCGTGCTCTGACCGAAGCCCAAAGCGGACATATACTGCCCCATCGTGCCGATGCCCAACCGCTCTCCAAGATCGTAGAAGAAGCAGTTGCAGGATACCGCCAACGCTTTGGTCAGTGTCAAAGTGGACGTACCGTGGGGGTAAGTGGAGCATGCGGGGTGATATCCGCTGAAATTGGGACTATAATAGGCGCCCGTACATCCAATGGCGGTCTGGGCGGTGATCTTTCCCGTGCAAAGCCCAGCCAAGCCCACGCCCACCTTAAAGGTAGAACCCGGGGCGTAGGTTTCCCGCAGAGCGCGGTTCACCAAGGGACGGGCGGTGTTTGACACCAGATCGTTATAATCCAAGGAATAGGTACTCAAATCGTAGGTAGGGTAAGAAGCAATGGCAAGGATCTCAAAGGTGTTTGGATCCATCGCCACAGCCGCTCCTGCGTCGGCAGGAAACCCTTCCACCGCTTCCGCGTCGTTGGCTTGCACGTATTCCACGTTCTCCTTCAAGCCGTCTTCGGCGGCGATCTGGAGAGCAATGTCGATGGTAAGGTACACGTCCTTCCCCGCCACGGGTTCTTCCAAAACCTCGGTACGCAGGATCTGACCGTTACCGTCCAGCACCACCAGCATCTCTCCGTCCACGCCGCGCAAATATTCCTCAAACGCCAATTCGCAGCCCGATTTTCCGACGATAGCGTTCATTTGATAGCCTTGTTCGTTATAATAATCCCATTCCTCGGCGTAGATGGGGCCAACGCTGCCCAAAATATGGGATGCGTAGCCGGGATAGCAATATTCCCGCTCTGCGCTGACCAAAAAATCAATGCCGCTCACGCCCATTTCACGAACGTACGCCATAAACGCGAAATCGGTATTCTCGGCAAAAACGTAATCGTTGGCGGCACTGAATTGGTTGACCTCCATATCGTAATGCAGGCGAAGCAGGCGGTCGATCTGATAATCCGAATACATACGGTTGCCTTTCCCGTCGGTTTCCAGCAAGCGGTACGTATCCACGAATTCATCTACGATCTCCTTTACCGTGGCGTCTTCCTTCATGCTCTTGTTCTTCAGCAACCGTTGCAAGCGGTAGCGGACGGGAGATTCCTCATCCTGCGATTCAGGCGAGAACACGTAATCGGGGTAAGTTCCTTGAAACGGGAAATACGGCTCCTCGTGAGCATCCCCTGCGCCGCAAATATCCAGCGCTTCCAACAATTGCAGGTACGCCCCATTGGCACCCGATACGCCCACCGTGGAAATGGCTGAATAATTGACGGTGAGGGTATAAGAATACCGATTGGTCACCAGCCGCTCCCCGTTCCGATCCAGGATCTCACCGCGCACGGCTTGGATCTTTACGCGGGCTTCGGTGGTACCGTCGTCGTAGTTGCTTCCCCGTCCCGTGATCTGGATATAAAACAGTCTGCCAACGTAGATGACACAGACCATGCAAAAAACCAACGCAATGATCAAATAGCGGTAGATGTAACGCTTTCTTGCCACCATGGCAAACTCCTTTCCCAGACAGACTTTCTATCAGCAATACTCAAAAAATTCTGCTTACAAAAAACAAATCACAAACGTCAACGACTAAAACAAGCCTCCCTCCGAGAGGGAGGGGGACCACGAAGTGGTGGAAGGAGCGTGCGCAACTACAGTTTACCACGTTCCAAACATTGCAAGCAACTTTTGTACACGCAAGCTCCTTCAGTCACGGCAAGCCGTGCCAGCTCCCTCTCGGAGGGAGCCTGATTAGGTAACATCCTCAATCTCCAAAAAACTGTAAAATTCATCAGATAATAAGTTTTCTCCGAAACAAATGGGGGCGCAAAATTCAGTCGCCCCCATTCAGTCCTTTATCAAATCATGCGGGAATCATGCTCAAGGCAAAGTTGCCGATCAAAACCAGCATAGACAGCCAAAAGCCCAGATTGCAGAACACCACGCGGAACCGTTGACCGCCATCCAACTCAACCGCGCCTTTTCGGGGGCGCACCACTCTGATCAAGTAGATCAACGCGGGAATCGCCAACAGGAACGAAATGCTGTAAACCGAGCTGTAAGCGCTCATCATGGCGTAGCCTTCGGGATATTTGGCAATGATCTCCTCGGTAAATTCCATGGGGATCTCTCCGCCGAATTTCTCCATCATGAGAGTGGTATAAAAGCTTCCCATGAAGTTGATCAGCATATGGAGAAGGATCGTGAACCGAAGCTTACCCGTATACAGATATACCGCGCCAAAAACCATTCCCAGCAGTGCGGCGTAGAAGAACTGGCTGAAATTTCCGTGGATCACGCCAAACAGCACGCCCGACAAAACGATGGCGGGAAGGTCGCCGTATCGGCGCAAGCGGTCTATAACGATCTTGCGGAAAAAGATCTCCTCAAAAATGGGCGCCAACACCACCATGAACAGGAATACCGCCCACAACGAAATATCCGAAACCGTGTCTGCCACGGGATTGGTCGCCTCCTTGCCCACCAAAGCGGACGTCAGCGTTTCGATGAGCGTTCCCGCGATGCTTCCGACGTAAGTCAGGGCAAAGCACAAGGGAATCACGCACAGCGTCAATCCGAGTCCCCCGCGCTTTTTCTCAACGGGATGCACCTCGCACCTGTCAAAGAACAGCATGGAAAGCGGCATGGCGACGCCGTACATGGTGAAAGAGCTGATAAACATTTGCACCGTCATGGACAGATTCATATCCGTCCCCCAAACCATGGAAAAAGCGATCGCCAAAGCATTCACCAGAACGATCTGCGCCAAAAGGGTGAAAAACGTAATAGACGCGACTCCAAGCATCAGATTTGATACGTTGGAACGCTCCTTGCAAACGTCAACCGTCTTCTTCGTCCAGAAAAATGAAAACATATGTGTTTCTCCTATGAAAAAATTTTGTGAAGACCATCAACGAACCTTGTATTTCACGAACTCCGAGAAATCTCCGCCCGTACTCTTGAGCATATGCCCCAGCCCCAAACAACCGCAATCCAGCGGGTGGGGCGCTACGGTGACGCGCACGCCCGTGCGCTGATGTACCGCTTCCTGCATACCGGGGATCATTGCTCCGCCGCCCACCATCACGATGCCGTAGTCGAAAATATCCGCCGACAGCTCGGGGGGCGTTTCTTCCAGAGTGGTTTTGATCATAGAGATCATTTCGGAAAGAGGTTCCCGCATGGCTTCGTAAACCTCTGCGGAAGTGATCTCCGCCGTTACCGCCAATCGGGTATGAACGTCCCTGCCGCAAACCTCCATGGCACCTCGGTCGATGGTAGGAACGGCGGTTCCGATCCGTTTTTTGAGCCGCTCCGCCGTGATCTCCCCAATAATGATATTCCGCGTCTGCTTCAAATGATTCACGATTGCCATATCCAATTCATCTCCCGCGATGCGGAGCGAGTTGGATTGCACGATTCCGCCCAAGCTGATGACCGCAGCCTCCGAAACGCCGCCGCCCAGATCCACCAGCATGGCACCTCTCGCCTTGGACACGCGGATCCCCGCGCCCACCGCCGCCGCAATGGGTTGGTCAATGAGCCCCACGTTTTTTGCACCAGCCTCAAACACGGCATCCTCTACCGCACGGCGTTCCACCTCGGTCACGCCGTATGGGATAGACACCAAAGCCGACGGGCGGTTAAAAAACGAAGTCAGATCCAATTTTCGGAAGAAATCCCGCACCATGAGCGAAGTGACTTCCAAGTCGGTGATCACGCCGTCCTTCAAGGGACGGAGCGCTAAAATTCCCGGCGGGGTTTTCCCCAGCATCTTTTTGGCTCCTAAGCCCGACGCGATCACGTCGTGGGAGAAGCGGTCCAAGCTGACCACCGAAGGCGCGCGCATCACGATCTTTCCCTTGTCCTTGAGAAAGATCATGGTATTCGAAGATCCCAAATCCATGCCGATCTGCTTTGCCACCTTCTCTCCCCCTTTCCAACAAGCTCAAAATGCGGTATATGGCACGCAGTTTTTCTCAAAAAACACCCCCAAAAGAGCGTTTTTTGATATACTGCTTTCATTATACCATATACCGCGAGATTTTTCTATAGTTTTAGAGAAATTTTTCTGCAAATTTTTCACAAAAAAGCTCACACATCCGATTTACGGGCAATCCCACCACGTTAAAGTAGTCCCCTTTGATCCCTCGGATCCATGCCGAAGCCACCCCTTGAATGGCGTAAGCGCCCGCCTTTCCGAAGGGTTCTCCCGTTTGAATATAGGATTCGATATCGTCCTCTGTCATGGGCGCAAGCTCCACCTCGGTCACCGCGTGGGATACAGCTTCCTTGCCGTCCAGATTCAAGTAAATCCCACTGACTACGCGGTGGCTCCTGCCTTGCAGCATTCTCAACATCCGCCGCGCGTCCTCTGCATCCGCAGGCTTTCCCAAAATGATCCCGTCCACTGCCACGGTGGTATCCGACGCGATCAGCACCTTCCCCGCCGTATCCGCACCCGACTCGGTCAACGCTTGCCACGCCGCCCTGCCTTTACGGGCAGAAAGCTCCTCTGCCAATCGTTCGGGTTCCGTCATGGCACAGCTCTCGTCTACGTCGGTCACGAACACCTCAAACTCTACTCCCAAATTCTTCAAAATCTCTTTTCTTCTCGGCGACGCCGACGCTAAAATACATGTACGCATACATACCTCCTGATATGATAAAACAAGACAACAAGGAAAGGTCGTGGGCTTTGCCCACACCCACTTAAGGGACTTTTGGAAAAGTCCCTTAAGAATCCTCAAAACTTTCGGCGAAAAAGATAAGGTGTCCCTCCGAGGGTAGTGCGAACACATTTCTCCCCGTGGAGTTGGGGTGCGAAAGTTTTTCTACAGTTTTTTACTTTACTGCAACATCACCCTGTATGGGAAAGTCCCGTTTACAGACGGAAAGGTCCTGCCGCGAGCCGTCAGGTACCGCCACCCTGCCGGCTCCATGCAGAAAGGTGGCGGACTCTGTCCGCACCTGGTTAAGGGACTTTTGGAAAAGTCCCTTAAAAATCCTCAAAACTTTCGGCGAAAAAGATAAGGTGTCCCTCCGAGGGTAGCGCAAACACATTTCTCCCCGTGGAGTTGGGCGGGCGAAAGTTTTTCTACAGTTTTCCGCTTCACTGCGACATCAGCCTGTATGGGAAAGCACCGTCTACGGACAGCAGAATAGCTCCCGCAAGCCGTCAGGTACCGCCACCCTGCCGGCTCCATCAAGTAAGTTTTTTTCGCGGAACAATAATATTACGTTATATAGTTAAAATTATACTCTGTCATTGTAGGGGCGATCGCCACTTGCGGCGATCGCCCCTACAAGTTTAAGGATGTTTTTTGCATCGTAACAGAGTTTACATTTGACCAAAAAAAGATTTGGCAAAATAAAAACATCACGCACATAAGCGAACATTTTTCTCTACCTCATAGGGGAAGGGCTTGCTTCTCCCGCTTCATCGAATTCATTCCACACAAAAAAACAGCGCGTCATCCTGAGCAAACAGGATGGGATCTCCAAACGGATTCCAATAGCTTTTTGAAATAAATGTTGCATTCATTTGGGTAGGACAACAAAACTCCGAGCGAGATCCCGCTCCGCAATCGAAGATTGCTTTGCTCAGGATGGCACGCTGGAATGTTGTTGATTCAGACGACCGTCGTTTGGTGCGGGAGGACCAAGGCCCTCCCCTACGGGATATAGAATTTTTTTATAAAAACACCCAAGTCGGAATTTTTGACTTGACGCCACCAAGAAAAGTGAAACTTCGCAGTATAAATCTCCTTTATTTGCAGATACTAACAGAGCAACGAAATGATTGCCAAAAAGGAGATTATATATATGAAAGCTACAGGAATTGTTCGTCGAATCGACGATTTGGGACGGGTTGTGATCCCAAAAGAGATCCGCCGCACCATGCGGATCCGTGAGGGTGATCCCTTGGAAATTTATACCGACCGCGAGGGAGAAGTGATCTTCAAGAAGTATTCCCCCATTGGGGAATTGTCATCCTTTGCATCGCAATATGCGGAGACCTTGCACAGAGTTTGTTCTCTGGCGGTGGTGATCTGCGACAGAGATGCCATCATCGCTTGTTCGGGGGTTCCGCGCAAGGAATACGCCGACAAGGCTTTGTCCCCCGAGATGGAGCATATTATGGAGAGCAGAAATCTGTATTTCTTGCGTGACGGCACCGAGCCCATCCGCGTATTGGCGGACGGCGGTGCGTACTACGTCAGCTGCGCTATGCCCATCATCAGTGAGGGAGATATCGTGGGATGTGTGGCGTCGGTCACCGACCAGCCCCAATCTCCCCACCGCGAGCTGCCCGGCGGAGAGGTGGAAACCAAATTGATTCTGACCGCCGCAGGATTTTTGGGAAGACAGATCGAGGGATGACCCCATAAGCCGATCACACAAAGGTTGAGTCGAATGCTTTTTCGCATTTGGCTCAACCCCTTTTTAATGCTGTTTTGCGCCAAAAACTTTACAGTTTACTTGACAGATGTAAAAATAAATGGTATAATATGGGCAGCACTTACTTTGTTTCATAGAGAGGTAATCATGAGAAACCGTTTGAAGGACCGTATCTTACAACTGAAAAAGGAGAAGAACGCCGTGATCCTGGCGCATTATTACGCCCCATCGGAAGCCCAGGAGATGGCGGATTTCGTTGGAGATTCTTTCTATCTGGCAAAGGTGGCGAAGAAAAGCGACGCCGACGTGATCGTGTTTTGCGGCGTGGCGTTTATGGGAGAGAGCGCAAAGATCCTCAATCCCGAGAAGACCGTGCTGATGCCGGATCTTTCCGCCGACTGTCCCATGGCGCACATGGTGGCGGATGGGAAGATCCGTGAGATGCGGGATACCTACGACGATCTTGCGGTGGTTTGTTACATCAATTCTACAGCGGAGCTGAAGCGTCAGAGCGACGTGTGCGTCACCTCGTCCAACGCGGTGAAGATTGTGAAGGCCTTGCCGAACCAAAATATTTTCTTTATCCCAGACCGCAACCTGGGCAGATACGTGGCGGAGCAGGTGCCCGAAAAGAATATCATTCTCAACGACGGCTGCTGTCCCATCCACGCCGAGCTGTCCGCGGAGCAGATCAAAGCGCTGAAAGCAAAGCACCCAAAGGCGTTGGTGCTGTCCCATCCCGAATGTGGGGACGGGGTGTTGGCGGTGTCGGATATGGTTGGAAGCACGGCGGAGATCATCGCTTTTGCCGCCCAAAGCTCTGCCCGCGAGTTTATCATCGGCACCGAGGAGGGCGTGGCGTATCAGCTGCAACGGGACAACCCCGGCAAGAAATTCTATTTTCCCGAACCGCTTCCCTGCTGTCGGGATATGAAGCTGAACACTCTTGAAAATATCTTGCGCGCGTTGGAGCATGGCGAGGGTGCCGTGGAGGTCAGCGACGACGTGATTCGGGGAGCCTTGGCTCCCTTGGAGCAAATGCTGAAATTGGGAGGAGCGTAATTTGAAAACCGACGTTGTGATCGTTGGCTGCGGCGTGGCGGGGCTGTATTGCGCCTTAAACCTGCCAACGGAAAAATCCATTACCGTCGTCACCAAAAGCGTTGCCGACGAAAGCGATTCTTTTCTCGCCCAGGGCGGGATCTGTATGCTGCCCGACGAATCCGATTACGAATCCTTCTTTGAAGACACTATGCGCGCGGGACATTACGAGAACAATAAGCAGTCCGTGGATATTATGATCCGTTCGTCGCGGAACGTGATCCGCGATCTGGTGTCCTTCGGCGTGCGGTTTGAAATGAACGGAGAGGATTTTGCTTACACCAAAGAGGGGGCACATTCCCGTCCCCGGATCCTGTTCCACGAGGATGAAACGGGAAAGGAGATCACGTCCCGTCTGTTGGAAGCGGCGCGCAGACGCGAGAATATCACCCTGATCGAAAACTACACCATGGTGGATTGGATCTGCCAAGGCAACCAATGCCAAGGAATTATCGGGCACGATGCGGAGGGGAATTACGGTGCTATCTACGCAGATTATACCGTGCTGGCAACGGGGGGCATCGGCGGATTGTTTGAGCATTCCACCAACTACCGCCATCTGACTGGGGACGCGCTGGCGTTATCCCTGAAATACGGCGTGAAGCTGCAGCATATCGACTACATCCAGATCCATCCCACCACTCTGTACACCAAGGAAGAAGGCAGAGAGTTTCTGATCTCCGAATCGGTGCGCGGCGAGGGCGCTATCCTGCTCAACTCCAAAGGGGAGCGGTTTGTCAACGAGCTGTTGCCCCGCGACGTGGTGGCGAACGCCATTTTTGCCGAAATGAAAAAAGAGGGAAGCGCCCACGTGTGGCTATCTATGGCGCCCATTCCAAGGGCGGAGATCCTCTCGCATTTCCCCCACATCTACGAGCATTGTCTGGAATCGGGCTACGACGTGACCAAGGAACCCATTCCCGTGGTGCCGTCCCAGCATTATTTTATGGGGGGCATCGACGTGGACGCTTACAGCAAGACCTCTATGGATCGGCTCTACGCCGTGGGAGAAACGGCGTGCAACGGCGTTCACGGCAGAAACCGATTGGCGAGCAATTCGCTTCTGGAGAGCTTGGTGTTCGCCAAGCGGGCGGCAGGGCAGATCACCGAAACCTACTGTCCCGTTGAGCAACCTGCGGAAGCAGAGATCTCCGAGGGGCAATACGAAAGCTACGCGGAGGCATATAAAAAAGCCGTGCTGACGGCAATTGAGAAGGAGAAAAACAGCCATGAATAATATTACCATGATGATGAACGCGGACGAGCTGATCCTGGGGGCGCTCCGCGAGGATATTACCAGTGAGGATATCACCACCAATTCGGTGATGCCGTCTTATCAGCTTGGCGAGGTGGAATTGATCTGCAAGCAGGACGGCGTGATCGCAGGACTTGGGGTGTTCAAGAGAGTATTTGAGCTGTTGGACGCCAACACGGAGGTCAAATTCACCTGCGCCGACGGCGATTGGGTGAAGAACGGAGAAAAGCTGGGCGTGATCCGCGGAGATATCCGCGTGTTGCTTTCGGGGGAGCGAGTGGCTCTGAACTATTTGCAGAGAATGAGCGGTATCGCCACCTACACCCGTTCTATCGCGGATCTTCTGAAGGGAAGTAAAACTAAGCTGCTGGACACCAGAAAGACGACGCCCAATATGCGCGTGTTTGAAAAATACGCCGTGAAGGTGGGGGGCGGCTGCAACCACAGATATAATTTAAGCGACGGGATCTTGCTCAAGGACAACCACATCGGCGCGGCGGGCAGCGTTGCCAACGCCGTGAGAATGGCGAAGGAATACGCTCCCTTCGTTCGAAAGATCGAGATCGAGGTGGAGGATCTGGAGATGCTGGACGAGGCTTTGGAAGCAGGTGCCGACATCGTCATGCTGGATAACATGAGTGTGGAAGATATGAAGGAAGCGGTTCGCCGAGCTAAGGGACGTGCGGAAACCGAGTGCAGCGGCAACGTGACCAGAGAAAACGTGGCGCGTCTGGTGGATATCGGCGTGGACTATATCTCCAGCGGCGCCCTGACGCACTCCGCGCCCATTTTGGATCTGTCCCTGAAAAATCTCCGCGCAGTTTGAGGAGCGGGCAATGAAGGCTGCCGAAAGAAGAAAAGCCATCGTCGCGTATCTGATGGCAGAGGGAGAGCCTGTTTCGGGGAGAGATCTGGCGGCAAGATTTGGCGTATCCAGGCAGATCGTGGTGCAGGACGTGGCAGTGTTGAAGGGCTGTGGGTACGAGATCCTTTCCACCCATCGGGGGTATCTGTTGCAGAGATCCCCTTTGTTTGAGCGGGTGTTCAAGGTGTTTCACACCACCGAGCAGACCAGGGACGAGCTGAACTGTATCGTTTCGCTTGGGGGATGTGTTTCCGACGTGTACGTGTGGCATAAGGTCTACGGAAAGATCGAGGCGGTGCTCAACATTTTTTCCGAGCTGCAGATCTCCCAGTTTATCGAGGGCGTGCGGAGCGGAAAATCCACCGAGCTGATGAACGTGACGGGGGGATATCATTATCATACCGTCCGCGCGGAATCCGAAGCCGTTCTGGATCGGATCGGGGAAGAATTGAGCAAACGGGGCTACATCGTTCCCGAAATTTGAATGACGTGCATCGCTTCGAGGCTTTTTCGAAGTCTTGAAGCGGTGCCTTTCTGTTTTTTTGGGGAGTTTGTTCACATAAACTTCCCGAAAAAATCGGCGAAAAGCACTTGACAGAAGCTTGCCGATTGTTTATAATGAAGGATAGTATTGTTTCGCTCTGTTGGCGAAAAAGGGATGCGCTTTATCAATGAGCCTCCCTCCGAGAGGGAGGCTGTGAAGAACGGTTCAAAGTCTCAATGTGTGTTTAAAAAGGGTGTTTTGATTATAATATAATTTTCGTGTTAATATGGAGGAACCCAACGTGATAGAACTGGGGAAAATCACCTACGCCTATGGAAACGACGCCGTTTTGCGGGACGTTTCCCTGAAGGTGGCGAACGGAAAAATTTACGGCATCTTCGGAAAAGAGGGCGCGGGCAAGGGCACTCTGCTGTCGCTGATGGCAGGTGCGAGAGAATTGCAGGGGGGCGTGGTACGGATCAACGGCTTCGATCTGCAAAAGGAGCCTATGAAGGCGAAACGGTGCGTGGGCTACTGCCCTCGGAACGCCGTCTTTTATCCCGATATGACGGTCTACGAGCTATTGGAGCTCGTGGCGGACGTCAACGGGGTACGGGAAGACCGAAGATTCATTCGGATTCACGAATGGATGGAGCAGTACGGCTTGGACGGTGCGCGAAATCGCAGGATCGGGGGACTTGCTCCCATGGAGCTGTTTCGGCTGAAGCTGGTTCAGGCGTTGGTGGGAGAGGCGGAGATCCTGCTGTTGGATTCTCCCACGGACGGGCTTTCGGAGTCGGATGCGGAGCAGGCGCTTGGGATGATCCGGGAATTGAAGGAAAAAGGGAAAACGGTATTTCTGGCAACTGCCTCAACGGACGAAATTGAGGCGTTGGCGGATGAGATCTGGATCTTGCGTGACGGCGGATTGACCGCGGCAGAGTCGGCGGCGGAGTGTTACGGCGAGAAAACGCAGCTTGAAGAAGCCGCCGACGAGGAAGCCGAGAGAGAGGAGAGCGAGATATGACGGCGATCTATCGCAGAGAGCTGCGGGGACTGTTTGGCGGTCTGCTTGGATGGGGCTTGGTGGCTCTTTGGCTGTTGCTTGGCGGATGGTTTACCCTGCGGTATAACCTGGCATCCGCATCCTCAGATCTCGCTCCTGTTTTGCAGGAGCTGAATCTTTTTTTGATCTTGCTGGCGCCGTTTTTGGCGGCGCATTGCTTCACCCGTGACAATGGCAACGGAACGATTCTTTGGCTTCGTAGTCTTCCCGTGGGATCCGTTGGCTTGACGTTGGGAAAATATCTGGCGGCGCTGACCGTGTTTGCCCTTCCAACGGCGTTTTACGCTCTGTTTCCGCCTCTGCTTGCCAATTACGGGACGGTGTCTTACGGCTCCGCGTATACGGCTCTGACGGGATATTTCCTGCTGGGGGCGGCGTGGCTTGCGGTTTGTTGCCTCATCTCCTCTCGGATGCGTCGCTTCTGGGTGGCGGTTTTGGTGAGCGCGTTGGTTGGCGCGGCTGTTTACGCATTGGCGCTTTTGGAAACCGTATTCAGCGTTCTGCCTTTGGTGGGATTCTTGATCTGCCTGGCGGGATGTATCGCATTGGGGATCGCGGTTGGAGTTCGATGCAAACGGGGGCTTACAGGTGTGCTGACGGGGGGAATTCCGTCCGTGTTACTGACGGTGAGCTGGTTGCTGTTCCCGCGGTGGATCTCCAAATTCGTTGGTTACGTGGCGTTGTTCAGCCGTTTTGACGGCTTTTGCTCTGGGTATTTCGACCTTTCCGCCGCCGTGCTGTATTTGAGCGTAGTGTTTTTGGCTGTGTTCTTTACGGTTACGTTTCCTCTCGCAACCTTCCAAAAAGGGGGTAAAAAGCAATGAACGCATGGAAAAAACGAAAGCTTTGGCTTTCTTTGGGGGCAGTGGCGGCGGTGATTGCCGTCTGCGCGTTGGTGATCTGTTTGCCCTTTCGGGTGATGTACCCCGACTGTTCGGGGGACGGCGCGTATCGGCTTTCCGACGCTTCCAAGCAATATTTGCGGGGCATTAGCGAGGACGTGGAGATCGTTTACTATTCCGTTGGGGGAAAGCTCCATGCGGATCAGGGGCTTTACGGCTTCGTCCGTCGGGCGGCTTCTCAAAGCCCCCGCATCAGCGTGCGTTTGGAGGATCCCGAAAAGACTGGCTCCGATGCCGCCGACCAAAGCATCGAGATCCGATCCGCCAAGCGAAGCAAGACCTTGCTGACCTCGGATCTGGTGTACTACTACAACGCTTATGCGGGTACTATGGGCATTGAGGAATACGCCGCAGTCTTGACGCAAATGAGCGGCATTACCGATGCCGAAACCTACCAAAGCTATCTGTCGTATTACGGACCTTCCGTGATGACGGCGTACAACGGCGCGGATATGCGCCTGACCTCTGCTATCCGTACCGTTCTGGCAGACCGCGTTCCTGCGCTGTACGCGTACGGGACGGGCACTTACGCCATCAATTCGTTGCTTCGCACTCAATTGGAGCAGTCGGGCTACAGCGTGACCGCGCTGAACGGCTTGGAAACCATCCCATCGGATTGCGAGGGACTTTATCTGGAAGCGCTTACCGACTTGACCGCCGCCGAGGCGGAGGTTCTGTCGGCGTACCTGGAGAACGGCGGAAAGCTGTTTTTGACCACCGCCTACGCATCGGCGGAAATGCCCAACCTGTTTGCGGTGTTGGCACCCTACGGGCTTTCCCTTTTGGGGATGCAGAATTATCTCTGCGTGCTGAACACGTCCGAAAGCTCGTCCTCACAGATCGCCGTTCAATTTGAGGTGGCGTCGGGAACCCACGCCATTACCGACGGCATCAGCGGAGCGGTGGCGTCCTACGCACACCGTATCGTGCTGGAGCAGACCGAGGGCGTAACGCACACCTCGTTGCTGCAAACACCCGACAGTGCGTATTGCGTGAGCTACGGTCAAAATCCCGAAACAGGAAGCTTCCCCGTTGGGGTGTTGGCGGAACGTGAGGGATCCTCGGTGGTTTGGCTGTCGATGCTGATGGATTCCACTTCCAACAATCCTTCGTCGGGAGCGAATTTTGCGCTTGTGAAGCAGAGCTTTGATTATTTCACCGACTACGACGGGACTCAATTAAAGGGGATCGCGGATACGCCCATTCCGTCCACCTACTTGGCTGCCACCAACGGAGCCATCGTGTTCTGGATCCTGGCGTTCGTGTTGGCGGTACCCGTGGCAGTGTTCAAGGTTGGCGCGGTCAGACGGTATCTGCAAAAGTCGCGAGGCTCTGTACGCACTTGACAAGGTCGTGGGCTTTGCCCACAGCTGAAGGTCGCGAGGCTCTGCCTCGCGCTCCGCTTAAAACCTTTTTGAAAAAAGGTTTTAAGAATTCCAAAAACTTTCGGCAAAAAAGAATAGATTGCCAACCGAGGGCGTGCGAACATCGTGCACCCTCGGTTGTTTGGTTGCGAAAGTTTTTGCGCCCTATCCTTACCTCAAAGTAACATCACCCTGTATGGGAAAGAACCGTCTACAGACAGCAGAATCGCTCCCGCAAGCCGTCAGGTACCACCACCCTGCCGGCTCCAAAAAATAACAAATCTTTTGGGAATCACATCGTCGAGGGGTATAAATGATATTTATTCGCAGTACAAAAATTTCACTTGCAAGAAAATAAAATCCTCTCTTTCAATGTAGGGGCGATCATCGATCGCCCGCTCCAAACGAGTATTGCAAATCCATCGTTTGGAGAACCTTTTTACAACGGGAGATTGATGATCGCCCCTACAGGTGCGGATAGACTTTTTCGCTTCGGTTCGCAACTTTTTTATTCCGCGAAAAACTAACATTATGGAGCCGGCAGGGTGGCGGTACCTGACGGCTTGCGGTAGTACCTTTCCGTTCGTAAACGATACTTTCCCATACAGGGTGATGTCGCACCTAAAGTATAGGTAGGGTGCAAAAACTTTCGCAGCCAAACAACCGAGGGTGCACGATGTTTGCACGCCCTCGGTTGGCAATCTATTCTTTTTTGCCGAAAGTTTTTGGGATTCTTAAACCCTTTTTTCAAAAAGGGTTTAAGTGGGTGTGGGCAACGCCCACGACCTTCTATAGAATCGTTGTTTACTTACTCTCCACGATCCACGCGCCGCCGCGGCGGATGGATACGAAGGCGCAGTTTCCCGTGATCTCGTTGGACACCGCGTATTGCGCCGTCCGCTTCAGCGTGGCGTTTTTCAGAGGATACAGACATCCGTCCATTTCCACGCCTTTCAGCTTTTCGTCAGCTGCCAACAACGAAAGATACCGAAAATGCGGACACGAGGGAATGATCGCGCTGTCGTTTCTCAAAAAACGCACCCGATTCATCCCGTCGGTGATCAGTCCGCGAAGCTTTTTGGCATCCAGATCCTCTAAAATCGCAAGATTGGATAAGGTGTGATCCAGCCTGCCCGAAAGACCGCCGATGAGAACGATCTGACGGCAGCCTTGCTTCACGGCGTAATCCACCGCAAGCTGGGTGTCGGTCAGGTCTTTTTTTGGCGGAAACGAAATTTTTTCCACGTCGGGGGGGAGCTTCGACTCGTCCCAAGAATCAAAATCCCCCATCACCACCGCAGGCGTCACGCCCAGCTTGACCGCATTTCCGTAGCCCGAATCGGCGGCAATCACCAGATCCCCGTCGGCAGGGGATTCATCAATAGCGTCGGCGAGGATCTCCCCGCCGATATAAATAAAGGCTCTCATTTACAGTCCAAACAGCTCTTTGAGAATTGGAGCCAAGTGATCGGCGACGATCCGGTGGCCATCGCGCAGGGGGTGCAAGGGCTGGGGCGGGATCCAGTCCGAGCCGTTGACGAACGCCACGTTGGTGCCGTGGGCTTGGTTGTATGCGGGGATCATTTCCGCGAATATGTCCTTGTGACCGCCGCAGAACGCGGAAAGCGCCACGACTTTGGCGTTGGGATTGTATTTGAAGACCTCGTCCAGTAATTTTTCGTAACACTCCCGATACACTTCGGGAGCGGCACCTCTGTCGTTGGCTCCGTGGTTGATCACCACGAAATCCGAGGGCGCGTGGGTGATGGGGGAGTCCTCAAAATTAAAGGGATAAGCCAAAGGCGCCGCAGGAACCCGTCCGCATCCCGCCTTGGTGGTGCCAACCGCACCGTACCCCATGAACACGGGACGAAGATCCAACGCTTCGGCGGTGAGCCAAGCGTAGGTAGCGCAAACGTCGTCCTGATAGCAACGGCGAAGTGCCTCCACCTCGGTAAAGTGCGCCCCGCCCTCGGCGTAATCCACGTCGATAAGCACGCCCTCAGTGATGGAATCTCCAACGAACTCAACGGTGGGACGGTTGTCGGGTGCAATGGCGACGGGCTTGTCGGTTTGCACGCCCAAGAACGTCACCTTTCCCGTCAACGGACGGTACCATCTCGCCGACTGCTCGGTTCCGCCCTTATAAATAATTCTGACGGTATGTACGCCGCTTTTTGCGGTACGGACGCGCATAAAACGGTCGATGAGGGCTTCAGTCATGTCCCCGCCGTCAATCTGGATCCAAAGATGCAAAAGGGGAAGCATGTTGGCTTCCACGTCAAAGCGTGCCACTGCCATGTTTCCTTCAAAACTAAATTCAACGTAGGAGCCCGCGGCGGTTGCAACCGCGCATTTGGGATCGGTTTTGTCCCAGCGTCCCGTCAAACGGATGCTCTCGTGGGTGTAAGGAACGAACATAAAATATGCCTCCGATATATTTGTAATTTATGATGCGGTTTCAATGGATTTCAGCTCCGCGCGTGAAGGGCGGTAGCTTTGCCACGCTTCATCCCAAGCGTAGATCAAAAGCGTGGAATAAGGACGCTCATCGTAGTCAATATCTTCCACGTAGTAGACGTCCATGTAGACGGAATTGGTTACGTCTTCTACGGAAACGCCGTCAAAAACGTACCGATAAAAGGTGTAGAGCGAGGTTTCCTCACGGATCGGCTCCATAGAGGGAAAAATGCGTTTGGTCGTCAGGTTTTCCCCCGCGTAGTCGTCATCGTGGATGTCTGGGGTGGGATCGTTTGCCACCACTAAGGTCACGTCAAACAGATGGTCGGATTTTTGGGGCAGCTCTGCCAGCCCGTAATCCTGTTGCAGGTGGCGGATGGTGCTGTTGTTATAGCGGAACACCAGCTGTACCTGATCCGCCTCGGGGATGAAGATGCAAGATGCCGCTGAAAAATAGCCGTAGCTGTCGGTGGCGCGGGTGATCGAGGAAAGCTCTTGGTATTGAAAGGTCAACTCCCCACCGTTTTTCGCATAGGCTTGGGACAAAACGGGATTGGGGGTGAGGGTGTCCAGATTTTTTGGAATTTTGGTGGAGAAAAACACTCTCCAAATTAAAATTCCGCAGATGCTGAATACGAAAAGCGTAAACAGAAATTTCGTGATTCTGCCTGCGATACGGGGCGCTCTGTAGCTTGCCATTCCGTGTTCTCCTTTCGGTTACGTTATCGTTTGATCAATCTCCAAAGCTCAGGCTCCAGCGCCACTCCCTCCCGAACGGGCGTTGGAATTTGAATCGAGATTCTGATCAGATGCGCCACGAAGGACGCCGCCGCCTCCACGGCAAGTTGGAACGGGGTGTCCCGCAACAATTCACCCAGCAATACCGAAGCGAAAATATCTCCCGTTCCCGGGTAAGAATGACCGCATTCGGGCTGTTGGGAGAGGAAACGCGCGCCCTCGCCGTCATCGCAAAGGTTCGCCACGCTACCGTTGTGCAGATGAAGTCCCGTAATAACGGTCTTGCAAGAGAACTGCATTTGCAGGGCGTCCATCAGCTCGTTGGCGTAGTCCTCGGCTTGGGGTTGCGGCATGGTTGCGGTGTTTTGATAGGGGATCCCCGTGAGAAAGCAAGCCTCGGTGAGATTGGGCGTGATCACGCTCGCGAATCCGCATAAATGGCGGATGCCGTCAGCCAATTCCTCGGTATAGGTGGAATACAGCTCTCCGTCGTCGCCCATGACGGGATCTACCAAAATCAGGGGAGCTGGTCCGTCGTTGGACGTTCCGAAGGCGCGAATGAAGCTTTCCACGGTGGCAATTTGCTCGGTACTGCCCAAAAAGCCCGTATAGACGGCTGAAAAGGACGTGCCGAGGTTTTGGAAATGTTTTTGGATCTGCTCCATGTCTTGGGTGAGATCACGGAAGTGCAGATCGGTATAGCCACCCGTATGGGTGGAGAGAAGCGCGGTGGGAACGGGCACGGTTTGGTAGCCCATCACCGACAGCGTTGGCATAATGACCGTCAAGGCACACCGTCCCAAGCAGGAAAGGTCGTGAATGGCGGCGATCTTTTTTGGTGGATTCATGGCAATTCCTTTTTACAAAAGTTTTCGCCCGCCTTTTTCAAAAGGCGGCGCGGTGAAGGGCGCGTAGCCCTTCTCGCCGTCCGCAGACGGCAAAATCCCTCTTTCGGCGTTTTTCTTTTTGCAAGCTTTTTCTTTTGGGCCTACAATGCCAAAAGAAAAGGCGACTAAGGAGTTTTTGAAAATTTACAAACTGTAAGATTTCTATTTAAGATTCGTATGAGTAAAAAGGAAAGATGGTATCGGGCGATACACGCCCGCAGAACCGTCGGGAAGGGGAAGGATATGTCCATACTTGAGGTGGAGCATCTGCACGTTTGCTTCAAGACGCGCCGCGGAACGGTCAAGGCAGTCGGTGACGTTTCATACAAGCTTGACGAGGGAAAAACGCTCGGACTTGTGGGAGAATCGGGATCGGGGAAGTCGGTGTCGTCCATGAGTATTCTGCGACTTTTGGATGCGGGCGGCTATATTGAAAAGGGGAAGATCTTGT
>JAZSMC010000116.1:0-31403 GCA_045535705.1 Eubacteriales bacterium | reverse complement strand
CTTGAAAGAATTCTTTTGAATTCCGCCAAGTGCGGAGTTTTTTCTTGACAACTTTTGAACAATGTGCTACAATATATTTGTTACCCAAAGGGTTTATAATTATGAATACGAGGAAGGCAAAATTGTTCGCGCGACAGAAAGCGACATTAAATCTTTATTTATAGAACATAGGAGTGTTTATGAAAAAGTCGTGTTTTATCATTTTAATTTTGTTGTCTTTTTGTATCACTTTATCATCATGCAAAGGCATAAACCGTGGAGAAGGTTATGTATTCCAGTGGAGCGAAGATACTAACTATGTTGTAATAACAATATCCGACACAGAATATATACATTTTTTTATGGATAGCAGCGTAGGCGAATGGGTAACCAGTGTTGGTAGCTCTCCGATTACAATAGGGAGTATTTATTATCCTGTGAGAAATGCAAATGCATATCGTTTGTTTCGCTATAGTAGTGAGAATGATTCCGATTTTGCCACATTGTTTTTAGGACTCAGTATCTCTGAAAACATAAACTCAGAATCATTTTATCTGTGTAATCCCGATCGAGAAAAGGGTATCATTCATATTAGGAATGAATCAACGGGAGATGTTATCTACGCCTCAAACGTTGAGACATCATATCAAGAAAACATTACTTTTTCTATCACATCGTCTCAATGGAAGAATTTTATCAATTACGGTGATTCCACAGTGTACCAGTCGCTGGAGCACTCATTTTGGTATTCGCCCAGCACCGGTGTTGGGGAATGGAAGGTAAATGATACGATAATACCAATAGAGATTGAACTTTTGCAATATGGTCCGGGAATGAAAGTATATGACATAAGTGGTACGGATAAAAAAACGATCTTATCTGCATCTGGTGCTTTATCAAGCGATGACACATTGATTCTTGATTACATTGAAGGAGAAATGTTTTACAACAATTCGGTGGAAACTTTAACTTTAACAAAAACAACTTAATAGGTTTTCTCCGCACTTCTTACGAGGTGCGGAGTTTTTTCTTGACAACTCTTGAATAATGTGCTACAATATATTTGTTGCCAAAAATGGATTAACAGAGCGAAGATAAGATGGGGCGAAAGGATGTGTAAATACAGATGTGTAGAATTGTAGAAGAGTTGTGTAACGAAGCAAGATATGAGCAGATTGAGAAGTTTGTTCTAAAAGTGCACAAACAGAACAAGAGTAATGAGGAGATCGCAGATTTCCTTGAGATTCCTTTAAGTACTGTTGAAGAAGTTTTGGCCAACAACGCAAATTAAATAGTTTACAAACAGAAACCATCCTCGAGCAATTAGGCAGAGGATGGTTTCTGTTTTCGTTGAACTGTTTGCGAAATTTGCAAATTATTTTTTACTTTTTTGTAAACTATGTTAATTTTGTCAACATTTAAAGCGCTACGTACTAAAATATATATAACGATTTTTGTCGAAAGGATGTATAAAAATGAGATTTGATAAACCTATTGATATGCCCAGAAGTACACACTATGGTAACAACTACTTTATTGTGTATAGTCACAAAATTAAACGAAATGTAAAGTTGTATTCCAATTTGGAGTATTATAACTTTCTAACGTTAGAGGTTGATCCAAACATAGAGTATTTTTGCGAGCAACCATATGAGATATCCATCAATATTGGTAATACGCTTCGAAAAGCCGTGTTTGATATGTACGTGAAATATAAGGATGGCAGAGAGGAGTTTCAGGAGATCAAATATAAAAGTGAGTTGAGCGAGGAGGACGATGCCTCCATTCGTTCGCAAGAACAGATCAGGCGAGAACAACAATGGTGTGAGATGAATCACATCACATTTGTGATCCGAACCGAAGAGGATATTATCAAGGGGCGCTTTCATATGCAGAATCTGAACGTGATTGCGGCAAGGTTGCGGAGATATGTACCTACCGAAAGTGCTTATTATAATGGTCTGATCAAAAAGACATTAAAAAAGAATTGCCTTACAATTCAGGATATGATTGAACATAAACTACTTCCAATACAACATGAACTGGATCATATTTGTTACTTATACAGTGAAGGTATCATTCAAATGGACATAGAAAATCAACCGTTAGATAACAGATTGGAGATTCAAATATGCCGAAACAATTGAACATTATCGATATACAAGAGAAAAGGGAATTTTGGGAGGAGATCAATGCTGAGGCATTATCACCAGAAAAGAAGCAGTTGTTTTTAAAGCGCAAGCGTGCAGTAGATTTCTATATTGATGCCACGCCACTGAAAACTATTTCAGACGTAATCGGTTTACCGCCTGCAGAAATCATTCGGTGTGTAAAACGATGTCTCCAACTGGATGCAGGAGGTTGTATGTTGGGGTATCAGGCTTTAGTTCCAAGATATAGCAGCTTACATAAATCAAGAGATTTTGAAAAGTTGCTCCAAAAGTATCCTTCGCTTAAGGATTTTTTACTTGGAAATTATTTTGGAGATCCCAAATTCACATTGGAACACAAGATGAATTATCGGACCTTGCACGCAAAGTTTTTGCGCGAATGCAAAAGTCTGGGGATTCAGGATTACGATTACCCGTTTTCGACAACAAATAAGGGATATAATTCATTGATCAAATATATTAAGAATGCGGCAAATGAACGATCAGAACAAGCAATTAAGCGTGAGAGCAAGGATGCACAGCAAAGATTTCTGTCCACCGGTTTTGGTGGAGCCAATTCGTTGCATACTTTCCATCCATATAATATCGTTCAAATTGACGGTCACAAGATTGATCTTATCTATTCGGTAGAAACAGAAGGACCGGATGGAAAAACAGAGTGGATGCATGCTATACGACCTTGGCTCATTTCAGTTATTGATGTTGCCAGCCGTGCAATACTCGGCTATCATATTACAGCAAATGAAAATTATAACCAATATGATGTTTTAAAAGCGATCAAGAACAGTATTGTGCCTCACAAACGGATAAAATTCCGTCATTCTTTTTCTTATCCCGAAGAAGGGGGATTTCCGTCTGAATACTGTCCGTCATTAGAATGGGCAACCTTCGATATGATCATGATGGACAATGCGAATGCCCATTTAGCGCAAAAGGTTGTATCAAAACTGACAGATCAATTGCGGTGTACAGTAAACTTTGGGTCCGTTGCAACTCCTGAAAGTCGAGGAATTGTTGAAAGATTTTACTAAACCTTGGAAACAAGCGGCTACCACCGACTTCCGGGAACCACCGGTAGCAACACAAAAGATTCAAAACGAAAGAATCCCGAAAGAGAAAGTGCCAAATACCAAATCACTTATGAAGATATTGAAGAGTTGACAGAATATTTGATTGCCGAATATAACAATTCTTCCCATTCTGCTTTGAATGGGCAAACACCTTTGCAGGTAATTAGACGCAGATGTGAGGAAGTTGGTATGCAACCATATATTCTCTCTCCCAACGAGCGTGTTGAACTTGAAAATTTTCTTTGTTATACACAGACTGTTACCATTAGAGGGGGTTATAACACGGGTGGGCAACCTCGTATTAACTTTATGAATGTTCAGTACCATGCCGAAGACTGCAAGATTCCCATGAGCTTGGTGAAAACGGATGCTATGATCGAAATCAATCCGGACGATATTAGTCATGTTACACTTTACGATAAAAACGGAAAGTATCTTGCGAAAATGGTAGCGGCAGGAGAGTGGGGAAGATATCCGCATTCTATTAAAACACGCTCTATGAAACTGCAAAACAAAGTGAGTAATGAGGATTTCAATCATCCCTTCAATCCTTCCTTGAGTAATTTTGAAGAAGAACTAAGAAAAAAAGGAAAAACCAGTTCCCGGGCCAGAACAAATGCTGCAATCATCAAGCGTGAACAGCAGAAAAATACCTTTGAAGAACGACCGAAAGGTGTAGTTATATCCAAAGAAGTTACAACAGATATCTTCGGCGGTTTTTCCGTGGAAGAGTTTGATGCATTGAGAACAGAAAGCATAGAGGAGCTACATAAAAAAGGAGTGATATAATGAATACTTATCATGAAAAGTATGATTTGCTGGAGATCGAAAGATATTGGGGCTCTAATCGATTTACGATCCCAACAAGGCAGATCTTAAATCTAAAAGACTATATTGAAGAGTGGATATCGATGAACGCTTGCGGAGGAATCGTATATGGTAATTCTCGTTCCGGTAAAACGAGAGCGATCTATTACATAACTGAGCAGTTAAAAAAGAAGTACGGAGCAGATCTGCCGGTGTACATCTATTATGCCACCGATCATATTCCCACGCAAAAGACGTTTTATTCAGAACTGTTGGTGGCTCTTCAACACGCAGATCCCAGCAAGGGAACTGCTACGCAAATGAATACGAGAATCGTAAACAGAATTCTTGACGAATGCGAATTTACCAAATACAGTAGAGCTGTTCTGTTTATCGACGAAGCATATCTTTTAGATGAAAAAGAGTATATCTGGTTGACGGATATCTACAATCGATTGAATCAAAAGGATGTTCTGCTTACGGTGTTTTTATTTGGGACGAAAGAGTTGAAAGATCAGAAAACGGGCTTTATTCATTCCCAAAAGAAACAGATTATTCATCGTTTCATGACCAATGAATATGAATTCAAGGGGATTTCCGATCCACAAGATATGATTATTTGTATGGCAAGTTTAGATAAACCGTTCCAACTGAATGCAATGTCCGAGGAAATCACGTTTTCGGAAATTTTCTTTCCGGAGGCTTATAAAGACGGTGAAACGCTACAACACTTTGCCAAAGACCTCTGGAATGCTTTTGAAGAAGTTGGAAGAAAACATTCTCTCGGTATCAAAGAAATTTTAATGAAACACTTTATGGACGCCGTGTTTTATTGCCTGAAGGAATTCGGATCATATAAAAAGCAAAAGTATAAGCCTACAAAAGAAGATTGGATGTATTCTATTGAAAAGATCGGTTTTGTTCAAGCTTATTAAGCCGAAGCAGAGTTGTTTTTTCTATGAATCTAATGTATAATGAATACAACATCATATACCTGGCGTCCATCATACCAGTTACCGTTAGAGTCCTTCCGTTCCTGCATAGAAAAGTTCGGCTATTTGAATTGCGAATCATTTGCGGCATCCAAGCGGTTTATGTACAAAGAATATCAAAAAAGTAGCTGTGCCTCCATGCAGGAACTTTTAACCAAAAAACATCATCTTTATTCACAGATTCGATATTGTCCCAAATGCATGAGTAGCATGGGATATCATTCCGTATTGCACCAATCCAAATTCTTCGACACATGCTTTTTGCATCCGAACTGCAAACTCATATCCGGCGAGCTTTTCTTGGAATCAACCAAACTTTGCTCCGAGATGCAGGAGTACTATCAGGTTAAAAGCATTGTGTCCGAATCTGCTGATAAAAGCCGTTTGCAGTCTTTGTTTGAAAAGATAGAACTGCAAGTTTGCGACACGACATTCTCCTTGCTTGATTTTGGTATATGGGGAAATAGGGAAGGGCGTTTGTTCGATAGTTTAAAGGAATATGTCGGAAGAACATTCTTCTTTCTTCCTTCCAAAGTATCCGAACTCAAAGCCTTACAAAGAAAAGTTTGTACTATTTCCAAAAGGGAATTGCCGAATCTCAGTAAACAAGCGATCCAAACACTTATGGATGATACAATTAACGCCAAAGACGGAATTCCGATAAATGATAAAACACATATTATTTCCGAATTAAAAAATCTTGATAAACGATCTTTGGATTGTTTTTGTCCGCTATATTTGAGATCCGTTATCTGGAACTTTGTATTCGAACACTTCAAGAATCTGGATGAATACTGTCGCGTATCCAACAAACTGATGTTAGGATATTTGGATCCTGCGACAGTTACGAAAACAGAGCGGATGATCTATGCAAAACTTCTGATGATCGAAACCTTGATAGGACGGCATGAACCATTACAATTTCTGGAACTTTGGAGTAATATATCATTAAAACGCTGTTCAGGGCTTAACTTTGACCAATTGTTGCCATGGTATAAAGGAGACTATGAATACGTACTGTATGCGCTGATCAAGGATATCTTCGAGTACGGTGCTGTTGAAATTGAGAAGATAATTCTTCGAGGTGAGATCGATCTGAGCCAATCCATAAACATTCAAGAAAGAGATTTTCAAAATGCTATCCCGCAATATCTGATTGCAGAGAATGAAGAATCAATCACATTATATGCTTTTGATAGAAGCATATAAAAAAGTAGTGAGCATATTCCAATGCCATATCAATCAATGGCTTTTGGAATATGCCTTTTTCTATAGGAGAAACGATATTTTTATTTTAATTATAAGGTGAATATTATACCGAGCTGGATTATACAAAACTCTTCTTTTGTATGGTTGTATGTGGTGCTTTATTTTTTGAAAAACTCCCCTATTTATATTGCATTTTCTTAAGAAATATGGTAGAATATTAACAGTAGTATAGGAATTGGAGCAAATCGATGCGAGCATATACAGATTGGAACTGCAGATTATTGCCCATGATGGGAGAACTGGTTGCAAACCCACAGGACTCAGCAAAAGCGCTCTTGATCTTAAAAGAAAAATTCGGGCTGACACGCTTCTGCATGATGCCCGAATTTGACTGCGAGAAAGACTCCGTTGCTAACTTTCTCATTCGACGAGAAAAAGCCTTTTCGGAATTATTACCGCACATTTCAAACGAGTTTCATATTCGTTTAGGTTGCGCCGCATCGGTGGTTTCGGGACTCTCCGAAACGAGGGATATCAGAAAACTACTGCTTCCGAAAACCAATTTACTTCCGATCAAGCTTCCCTACTTCCCTTCCGAAGAAACGCCAAAAGAGTTGAACCGTTTGCTTTATCATCTGCCTTATCGATTGTTGTTTCTTTCTTTTGATTCATACTTAAATTTCTATCCCCATGAGGATCTGCTCCGATGGGTGGAGCTTTCCAACGTCGCGTTTCAATTCAACTACGGTGCAATGGACGACCCTCGTGCCATCGAAGTATTAAAACGCTTGCTTCAACGAAACGCAACGGTATTTTTCGGTACGGGGATCAATTCTTACGGAAAAGCATGCTACTACGAGTTCGATCACTATATTGACCTGGCAACCCAAAATTTTAGCGAATATGAGTGCGACCTATTGTTTTTCCCAAAAAAGCGATTAAGTTATTGAATCTCTTGAATTTTTTCGTTCGACAAATGCTTGTCGCTGTATTTGATCCTGGTCGCCTCCCCACCGCGGATATGGCGTTCCTGCTTATTTTTTAAGAGAACCTTTTGCACTTCTTCAAACAGATTTCTATTGACAAAACGAAGCGTTTGCGTTACGTCCTTATGTACGGTGCTCTTGCTGACACCGTAAACGGCGGCGGCAGATCTCACCGTGGCTTGATGATTGATCAAATATTCTCCAAGCACAACACACCTTGCTCTGCCGCCCCAATCCGATACTATCATAATGTTTTCTCCCTTCTTAACACGAAAATGATCTGATACAATTCTATGTACTGAATGAGAGAAATAGAATAAAAAAGGAAAAAGAACCATGAAGAACGAAGAATCCAAATTTATCGAATCCAATTTGCTGGAAGGAATGACCTCTATTTCAGCTCTTTTGAATACTCCAAGCACAGTCAACGACCGCAAGATTCACCGTGTAATGATCGATGAAAGCAAACGACAGACAAAAGCTTCGGGGATCGGTTTTCTGGCATCAAAATCCAAGGAATTGGGCTTCATTTTGGAATTTGTTTCGGCAGACGTGATCCAACAACACACGGTGGGAAATTCTCACGGTGGGATCATTGCTTTTTGCTCCGAGCGAAGCTTCCCTGTTCTTGAGGAAGAATTGATTGAACCAAACGGATTTTACGTTTATCTGGAAGGCATCGAAGATCCCTACAACTTTGGGAACACCATTCGTTCGCTGTACGCCGCAGGAGTGAATGGGATCGTGATTCCCCCGCGCAATTGGATGAGCGCGGCAGGAGTGGTTGCAAAGGCATCTGCGGGAGCTTCCGAGAGGATGCCGATCTATATTTCGGATTCGGAGTATGTAGCCCCTATCTTCCGTCGGGCGGGCTATGAGATCTGTTGCGCGGGGATCCGCGACTCGGTTTCCGTGTTTGAAGCGAATCTGTCCTATCCCCTGCTTTTGGTCATCGGTGGCGAAAAGCGTGGGATCTCTCGCTGTATCTTGAATGACGCAGACACCATTCTCCGCATCGACTACGGCAGAGAATTTCGCGGTTCCCTTTCCGCTTCTGCCTCGGCGGCAGTCCTTGCCTTTGAGATCATGCGAAAAAACATTCAAAAATAATCACGATAACAACGCGGCATCCCACTGAACAAGGGATGCCGCATTTAAAATTCAAAAAGATATTTTTTTCTTTGTAAAAACTATTGCATTTTGGAAAGAAATATGGTATAATATCAAAGTTGAAATGAATATACGGAGAAGTACTCAAGTGGGGACGTTTGCGAGCGCTGCCTGTGGCAGAGAAAGCGAGCAAAAAGGAGTGGCCGCGGTCGAAATTTGGTGAGCGATAGCGAACAACAAATTCCGGGCACCGCAACAGGACGAAGAGGCGACGCCGAGATGAATGTTCCGTGAGAAGCTTTTCTATACAATTCAATATTTTTACGGAGAAGTACTCAAGTGGTCGAAGAGGCGTGACTCGAAATCTCGTAGGGCGTTAACGCGTCGCGTGGGTTCAAATCCCACCTTCTCCGCCAGAAAAACCGACAAGTTTCCGACTTGTCGGTTTTTCTGTTATATTCGCCTATGGCGAGATTTATTGCTTCGCAGTGATATTCGGCTTACACCGAGTGATATTTGCTTCGCGAGTTAAACGGGCGAATATAATATCACTGAAGCCGTAAGGCTTCAATATCACTTTTGCGAAGCAAAAATATCACGCCGATGAAGTCGGCATATCACTCCAACTTTCTTTTTTTTGTTGACATGTCCTTTTTGATGTGATATAATATATACAATGGTGAATGCACATCAAATATTCAATATCATTGGAGAAATTTATGAGAAAATTTTCTGATAATACTTGTGTAGCTAGATCTTCAAAGTATATCGTTCAGTGCACTCCTCGTGGCAGAACTGTTTATGTTTATAATTCCAATGAAAATGAAATTGCAAAATTTCAAGATATGAAGCATACCTATCAGTGTTTAATATCCCCCGATGAAACACATTTTGTTTTGTTAAGTCTCTGCGGCACGTTGGGGATATATTCAACCGAAGAAATGAAATTGATAAAAAAAGTACGCTATGGTTCAGTTGATCAAGACGGTGGATTTTGCTTTTCGAATGACGGAAAGAAGTTATACGTAATTGAACATGTTTGCAAAAATTCCCGCATGTATTCTCGGTTAATTTCCTATAATACCTTTTCCTATGACAAAAAACACGTCGAATTTGAGCGCTTGGATATTGAGCTTTTAAGTATAGCACCAACAAAAAACAATGATGAATTACTTTTGCTCGGATATAAACGTAACAGAGAAGGCTTTGGTTTTTTAAATTTTATGACAATATTCAAACAATCTCAATTTCTTGATATAAAATATACTAGAGATTTACCAAGCATTTTGCGCTTCACCGATTGGAGTACAAATAATTATGAAAAGATGATACAATTTTTTAACACACTTCCCAATCCGAAATCTCCTTTTGAATTTGATCTGAATGTTGTTGAACAATGGGATATCATGGAAATGATTTGCGATGTAATAGATAGAATTATAGAGCACAAAGAAATAGCGCAAGTTACAAAAGATGTTAAAACAGAATATAACAAACCTATTTTTGAAAGTGAATATGAAATATCTAAACAAAAAATATATGACAAACTCGATGTGCTAAATACCCGAATATATTCACTTGGTAAAAAATCTCCGTTTGACCCAAATCCAAGCAAAATGTCTATTGATAATATATATGAGGTATGCAATTCATTATTAAATTGTTTTTTGGGGGTGTAAACCATAATCACCGCACCTGTCCGCATTTTAATGCCACCATTCGATAAAAAACAAAAAAGAACCTTTGTTTCATCGACAAAGGTTCTTTTGTATTCAATTCCTACGATTACTGTTTCACTGAAAACTGATAAATCGTCTTATGCTCGTAAACCTCACCCGGTTCCAGAATCACGTTTGTAAAATTGGCGTGGTTCATGGCGTCGGGCATTTTTTGCGTTTCCAAGCAGAACGCGGCTTGCGTGTTTTGCGGATAGCCGCCTTTCAGAGGATGTTCGGGATTATTCAAGAAGTTTCCCGTGTAAAGCTGCATACAGGGCTGATTGGTGAACACATTCAAAATTCTTTGGGTGTTCGGCTCGTAGATCTCCACGCGCAATACAGGCTCCTTGGTTTCGCCGCCCGTAAAGCACATACAGTGATCGTATCCACCCGCGATCTTCAGATCCTCGTTGTCCTCGTTGAAATCTCTGCCGAAGGTTTTCGGCTCGCGGAAATCAAAGGGCGTTCCCTCAACCGAGCGAATCTCGCCCGTCGGGATCAGCTTGCTGTTCGTTGGCAAATACGCGTCGGCGTCCATTTGCACCACGTGATCGAAGATCTTCCCCGAAGCATAGCCGCCCAAATTGAAGTACACGTGGTTGGTCATATTTACGGGGGTTCGTTGGTCTGTGGTCGCTTGATAATGAATGGACAGCGCGTTGGACGCCAGCAAAGCGTAAGTCACGGTAATATCCACATTTCCGGGGTAATTCTCTTCCCCGTCGGGAGAATGAAGCGTCAGGATCAGCTTTGGCTCATCTCCGTCCAATACTTTCACGTTCCAAAGTCGGTGCGAATAGCCAACCTTTCCGCCATGAAGCGAATTGGGGCCGTTGTTTTTGAAGATTTGATAGCTTTTTCCGTCCAGAGTGAATCTTCCCTCTGCAATGCGGTTGCAGGTTCTTCCGACCAAAGCGCCAAGGTATCCGTCGCCAAGCACGTAATCGCGGAGAGAGTCGTAACCAGCCACCACGTTGGAATGTCTTCCCAGCTTATCGGGAACGCAGATCTCGGTGATCGCGCCGCCGAATTCGCAAATGGTAACGGACATTCCCGATTGATTCTTCATGGTGTAGCAATATACGCACTGATCTTCACCAATGGAACCAAAATAGTGTCTGGTAATCATATCGCCGATCTCCCGTTAATCCTCGTAGCCGTTGGGGTTCTTCTTCTGCCAGTTAGCAAGATCGCGGCACATATCCTCAATGTTGAACTCCGCTTTCCAGCCCAGCACCTCGTATGCCTTGGTTGGATCCGCGTAGCATGTGGCAATGTCACCCGGGCGACGATCAACGATCCTGTAGTTCACGGGCAATCCGGACGCTTTTTCATACGCGCGAACGATCTCCAGAACCGAGTAGCCCGTTCCCGTTCCAATGTTGAAATGCTCCACGCCCGTCACCTTTTCTGCGCGCTCCAATGCCTTAATGTGGGCTTTGGCGAGGTCTACCACATGAATGTAATCTCTCACGCCGGTGCCGTCCTTGGTGTCGTAATCGTTGCCGTAAACGGAAAGGAACGGAAGCTGACCTGCTGCCACCTTTGCAACGTACGGCAAAAGATTATTGGGAATTCCGCGGGGATTCTCGCCGATCAGACCGCTCTTATGCGCTCCGATGGGATTGAAATACCGGAGAATGGAAACGCTCCAACCGTTATCCGACACCCACAGATCCTTAAGGATGCGCTCGATCATCAGCTTGGTCTCGCCGTAAGGATTGGTGGTGGACAGAGGGAAATCCTCGCAGATCGGAACTGTCTTGGGCATTCCGTAAACGGTGGCAGAAGAACTGAATACGATGCGCTTTGCACCGTATTTGGAGAGCAGCTCCACCAAGTGCAGAGTGCTCAGCAGATTGTTATGATAGTATCTTGCAGGCTGTGCAACCGATTCTCCAACCGCTTTCAAGCCGGCAAAATGAATTGCACCGTCAATATCGGGGTTCTCAACGAAAACCTTTTCCAGCGCATCCTTGTCGCAAAGATCCACTTCGTAAGAACGGAAGGTCTTCCCGGTGATCTCCGTGATTCGTTCCAGCGCTTTGGGAGAGCTGTTCATGTAATTATCTACGACGACGATATCGTATCCTGCGTTCAAAAGCTCAACGGCGGTATGAGAGCCGATAAAGCCTGCCCCGCCCGTTACCAAAATAGACATAATGTAATTACCTTTCCTTTACCGTATTTTGATTGATCAATCTGCCCAAAGATCCGAGGGATACTCCCCTGCGTTGACCATTGCTTGAATGGCAGCCTTTACTCTGGGCTTATCCTCCGAGTAGGTCACGCCGTACCAACGGGATTGCGTGGGATACACGCGAACGTCACAAACGCCCTCATCCTTCTGCTGTTGTACGGCAAACGGCAGATAGAATTCGGACTTCAAGGGATTATCAGCGTTCTTTTCGTAAAATTCACGGAACTCATCTTCCAGCTTCTCTAAAATATCGGGCGTAAATCCCCAACAGTTCATGGATACGATGGTGTCGAAGTCTAATTCCGTCCAGGTTTCGCCGTCCTCGTTGAGATACGCGGCACAGGTGTCGCGCTTTTCGATCTTGGTTCTTTCCACGACCTTATTCAACATACAGCTCTCGTCTACGTCACACACACCCCTGGAAACGGTACCGTTTTCGGTCAACGTATTCCCCAAACGGAATCCAACCATGCAATGATGCACAGAATTACCCGACAGATCATTCATCGAAAGATGCTTTGCAAGCTGCTCGAAGGTATCTCTGCCGTAAAAATCGTCAGCGTTGATCACCGCAAAATGGTCTTGAATCTCATTTCTCGCACAATAAATTGCGTGTCCTGTACCCCACGGCTTGGTTCTTCCTTCAGGAAGTGCCAGTCCGACAGGCAGATCGTTTACCGATTGGAATACGTAAGAAACGCGGATCTTCTTTTCGATTCGATTGCCGATGGTTTCTTTAAACAATTCCAGATTTTCTTCCTTAATGATGAACACCACGTGGTCGAAACCTGCGCGGATCGCATCGTATACGGAAAAATCAATGATAAAATTTCCCGAATCTGTCATGGGATCCAATTGCTTCAGTCCGCCGTAACGGGAACCAAGCCCTGCTGCTAAAATCACCAGTGTCATTTCAAATCTACCTCCTCGTATTTAACATATTTATTATATCCGAAAAAGGCAAAAAAGTAAAGAGGTTTCGGTAAATTTTTCTTTTTTCTTTTGTTTTTTGCGATACTTTTGAATTTTTAAAGAATAATCTCTTCAAAAACATTGACAAACGGGTCGAAATCTGCTATAATTGTATCAAATGATACAACAGGGGGAGTTTTCAATGCTATCGGACAGAGATCGTAAACAGCTATCAAAGCACGCTTTGTTCTGCGGAGTATCCTTCGATCTGATTAGTGATATCATCAAACCCGTACATGATTATATCTCGGAGTTTTCCGACGGCGAATGGATCGAAACCGATTCGCATATAGGTTTTGTCTTAAACGGAAAAGCCTCGGTTCAAACCGTCGACCCATCCAGACGGGTATTGCTTCGCTTTCTGACCGCGGGGGATGTCTTTGGAGTAGCCGGGGTATTTTCCCCAACCAAAGAGATCAGCAAGATCTGTGCCACGGGTTGTTGCCGATGCTTATTTCTTTCTGAAACCACGGTGAGCAAATTGCTGGATATCAGTGAGAATTTCCGCAAAAACTATATTAATTTTTTAAGCAATCGGATCAGCTTTTTAAATCAGAAGATCGCTTATCTAACCGCAGGAAGCGCAGAGCGGCGATTGGCTCTTTATCTCCTCTCCTTTGGAACGCGAGAAATAGAATTGAAGGACTCCCTTTGCTCTCTGTCCGAACTTCTCAACCTTGGACGAGCTTCCCTCTACCGAGCCTTTGACAGGCTTTGTGAAGACGGATACCTTCATAAAAACGGCAGAAAATTTACCGTTCTTAACTCGGAAGCAATGCAAAATGCTTATCAATAAAAATTTACGAAATGAAAGGATTTATTTACTATGAAACTTCGTATTCTTGCTTTTCTCTTTACGCTCTCCGTGATCTTCTCCCTATCCGCATGCAATTTCAGCATTGTGGATGATCCATCCTCTCAAGATCAATCTGATCCGGATACACCCTTGGAAATCCGCGTGTTTACACTGAACGGAACCACCGGATTTGGAATGGCAAAAATGATGGAAGATGCGGAAAACGGTGAATTTGAAGACGAAAAATATGTTTTTGAAGTCAAAACAGACGCCTCCGAGATCCTTGCTACCCTCACCAGCGGAACCGTTGATATTGCGGCGTTGCCAACCAATGCGGCTGCAACCGTATATAACAAAACGCAGGGCGGCGTGAAAATTCTCGCCATCAATACCTTGGGCTGTTTGTATTTGGTGAACGGCACGGAAACAACGATCTCGTCCGTTTCTGAACTGCAAGGAAAGACCGTGTATGCTCCCGCTCAAAATCCCACTTTTATTCTGACTTATCTCTGTCAACAGTATGGTTTAGAGGTAATCACGGACGGAGATCCTGTCGGCAATCAGGTTTTAATTGATTCCACGTCTTACTCGGCGCCTGCCGCTCTGCGCGACGCAGTTGCATCGGGTGCGGTTGAGCTTGCCGTGTTACCCGAGCCTATGGTCACGATCGCAGTCAACAGTGCAGCAAAAGCATCTGTCACACTGAAGGTGGATCTGGATCTGACCGCCGCATGGGATAAGCTCGACAATAAAGCCAACACCTTGGTTCAAGGCTGTGTCGTTGTGCGAACAGAATTTTTGGAAGCACATCCGAGTGCCGTCAATAATTTCTTGAGCGCATACAAAGAATCCATTGCATATTTGAACGAAAACGCGAATGATGCCGCGCAACTCATTCAAGAACATGAGATCTTCGCCAATGCAGGGGTTGCAAAGCAAGCCATTCCAAAGTGCAATGTAAAATATATTGACGGAAAAGATATGAAAAACGCGGTTTCCACGTATTTGGAAATTTTGAACGGTATCAATTCCCAATCTATTGGCGGAGCAATTCCCGGTGAGGATTTTTACTATCATGCAAACAACTAAAAAGATCTTTCGTTGGCTGATTCCGATTCTGTTTTGGGTTGCCGTATGGGAGATTGCCGCTTGGCGGGTTGGGAATGTATTACTGTTTCCCAACCCGCGGGTTGTACTTCGAACTTTGTGTGATTTGATGAAGACCGAAGCTTTCTATCACGCGGTGCGCCGTTCCCTTTGGAACGTGCTTTCGGGGATCCTTTGCGCCATCTTTGTTGGAATCCTTTTGGCGGTACTGTCACATCGGTTTGAATTTATAAGAGCATTGCTGTTTCCGTTTATGACGGTGGTAAAAGCTACTCCGGTTGCGTCATTCATCGTTTTGCTGCTGATCTGGATCGGTTCCGCAAAAGTTCCGTCGGTGATCACTTTTCTCATCGTGCTTCCGGTGATATGGACGAATTTGGACGAGGGGCTCCAAAGACAAGATGAAAAACTGTTGCAGGTGGCTCAAATTTACAAATTTTCTGCCGCCAAAAAACTTCGATTATTAACGATTCCAAGTGTGAAGCCCTATTTTATATCGGCTTGCAGAACCTCTTTAGGGCTTGCATGGAAGGCAGGGATCGCCGCCGAGATCATCGCCATGCCGCGAGGCAGTGTCGGCACGTCCATCGGAAAAGCAAAACAATATTTAAACACCGAAGAAATGTTTGCTTGGACGCTGACCGTGATCGTCTTAAGTCTTCTTCTGGAATTACTTGCAATGAAATTTTTGAACAGATGGGAACAGAAAAAGGTTAAACAGGGGGATGCAGTATGTTAACGATCCGTGATCTTTCCTTTGGTTACAAAAAAAACGAATTGGTGTTGGACAAATTCAATTTAGAACTGAAAGACGGCGAATTGATTGCCCTGATGGGACCTTCGGGATGCGGTAAAAGCACGCTTCTCCAACTCATCGCAAATTTCCTGTCCCCTATTTCGGGACAAATCGAAAAAACTTCTCAAAAAATCTCCTATGCGTTTCAAGAGCCGCGCTTGTTTCCTTGGCTCACCGTAGAAGAAAATTTAAACGCAGTGATTTCCGAAGCATCCCCAAGCCTTGCGGATATACTTGAAATGGTCGAAATGCAGGATGCCCAACACCTTTATCCGGAACAGCTTTCGGGTGGGATGAAAAGCCGTGTTTCTCTTGCGCGCGCGATCATGTTTGCAGGCGATCTGTTTTTGCTGGACGAGCCTTTTTCCGCTTTGGATGCGGAACTTCGTTTGGAACTCTCCAAACGGCTTCGGGAGTGGTTAAAAAGCTCAAACCGCTCGGCAATTCTTGTAACGCATCAAAAAGATGATGCCAGGCTTTTTGCTGACAGGATCATTTATATGAGATGATATACGAAAAAGATGTAAATTTTTTGCTTTTTTTCGATAATATCCTTGAACTCGTTGACTTTATTGCAAAAATATGCTAAAATATGAGAAGAAACTTCAGAAAAGGATGATCTGTTTTGGAAAAGAAATTTTCACTTTACAATTTTTTTGCCAATCGGCGTAATGATCGACCGGATGCAGTGGAAGAAGATACCACCCCAACGCTGAAACGTTTTTTTAAGCTTTTTGGCAGAAAGTTCTGGAATTTGGTATCTCTCAATTTGATGATGCTTCTCATGCTGTTACCGATTTTGATCGCGGTCTTTCTTTATTTTGGTATAGCAAAAACACCGTCTGCCAATCATCCCGTTTTCGCGCAGTTGTACGGCGCGAATCTCATTGAGCAAACACAGGAATCCGTCTTCCTTTTGGATCTGTTTGGTGCCCAATTTCAAATTCCCGCGTATAACGCTACGGGAACGTACGTTGGGATAGGCATCTGCTTGGCATTCTTGGTTTTGACCTTTGGCTGGCAAAACATTGGAACCACCTATATCCTGCGCGGATTGGTTCGAGGAGAGCCCACATTCTTGTTCTCTGATTATTTCTACGCTATTAAGCGAAATTGGAAGCAAGGCTTTTTCCTGGGGCTTTTGGATGCTGCCGTTCTGTTTTTCCTTGGGTTTGACTTCATTTACTTCCAGGGCATGGTTGGCAGCTTTGCTATGGATGTGATGTATTGGGCGATCATCGCGCTGGCAATCCTCTACTTTTTCATGCGCTTCTATATTTATCATTTACAGATCACCTTTGAGCTGTCCATTCGTAAGATCCTCAAAAACGCGTTGATCTTTACAACTTTAGGCATCAAACGTAATTTGATGGCGTTTCTCGGTATGGTGGTCATGACTGCGATCTCAATTGCTTTGATTGCAGTGGTCGTTATGATCTTTGGTTTGAATCTTCTCCCTATCCCGGTGTTGATCGTTTTGTTCATTTACTTCTCATCGACGGCGTTTATGGCAGCTTACGCGGCGTATCCGATCATAGATCGATACATGATCGCTCCCTACGTCGATCAAGAGAAGGATGAGGAAGCCGAAGCTCCCTCATCGGATGCCTAATAATTCTCCTACGGTTACAGGTTCATATCCCAACGCCAGAAGCTTTGGCAGTAAAATCTCCAGAGCTTCGGGCGTTTTGCTTTGATAAACGTAATCGTGCATG
Source organism: Eubacteriales bacterium (assembly GCA_045535705.1). Taxonomy (GTDB): domain Bacteria; phylum Bacillota; class Clostridia; order Oscillospirales; family CAG-272; genus UMGS1865. Next base: position 13,775 of record JAZSMC010000116.1, on the reverse strand, counting down.
AGAATGATATCTCCTGCCTTCACTTTGGAAAGCACGGTTTCCACGATGTGATTCGCGCTTTTGACTTCCCAATCCCTTGTGTCAACGCTCCAAAGGACTAGGGAATAGTCCCCCTGCTCCGCACATTCCATCACACCGTCGCTGATATATCCCTCGGGTGGACGAAATAAATGTGGACGATACTCACAAAGATCCTCTAAAACGTCCTCGCATTTTTCCAGCTCCTCAGATAATCTTCCCGTTCCCATTTGATTTAAATGGGAATGAGAGTAGGTGTGGTTCCCTACCTCGTGACCACGATCCAGCACTTCCCTTGCCACATCCGGATAATTTTGAACGTTGACGCCGATCATAAAAAAAGTTGCTTTGACTCCATAAGTGTCCAAAATATCCAGGATCCGTTTGGTTTGCGTTGGATGCGGATTGTTATTAAAGGTTAAGGCGATACGCTTGGATCCGTTGGGATTGGAATGGTAGACGTGGGTAGCAGATCCGCCGATGCAAAAAAGAACCGATAAACAAATGACACAGCACATTACGCACGACAGCGTCTTAAGCAGTTGATTCATTCGCTTCATGTTTTTTTACCCGTAAGTTCATCCAAGGTTCCAAAACGGTATCCTTGGGACTTGGCTTCGCGTATCACATCCCCCAGGATCTCCGCGTTGACCGCTGACGTTGGATGCAATAACATGACCTCTCCATTGTGAAGATTTTCCAGAATGATCCTTTTTGCTTTTTCCGAACTCATCTGGCGGTTATTATCCCAATCGGGATAAGCAAAACTCCAAAAAATCGTATGATACCCCATGTTTTGTGCTGCAATCAAATTCTCTTTGCTGAATTTCCCTTCGGGCGGACGGTAATACCGCGATAGTTCTTTTCCCGTTAATGCTCGGAATTGATCTTCCAGCCCACTCAATTCTTGTAAAAATGCTTCTTCCGTTGCTTGACTCATATCCTTATGCCGAACGGTATGATTGCATACGGCGTGACCTTCATCCACCATTCGCATGATCAACTGCGGTTCCGCCGAGATCAAATGTCCCAAAACGAAACACGCCCCCTGCACTTGTTCTTCTTTTAAAGTGTCTAATATTTTTGCCACGTTTCCGTTTTCATACCCCGCGTCAAAGGTAAGATAGATCACTTTGTCGGCGTCTGTTTGCAGTTGATGCATGTGGTCGATATAATAGGCTCCATAATCCTCTGCAAATTGAATCTCCTGACCTGCGGTTGGCTGAACGTGATCCTTCGCATGAGCGCAATACCAGCTATATCCCGTGGATTGGGAGAAAATCGGAAGTTGAACAAATTGTATCAATAAAACGACTGACAGAACGATAACCCGAGCTTTTTGAATGCTGTTTTTCATGTTTTCACCCCTTTCTTAAAACAGTATTTGTTTCTTTGAGTATGTTGAAACAGAGAAAAACTGCCTCTTGACAAATTCGTCTTTCAAATGTATAATAGAGATAGAAAAATCGAAAGGAAAATTTTATGATTCAACAAAAAAAAGCGCTGATCGCAATGAGCGGCGGCGTGGATTCCAGCGTTGCGGCGTTGTTGATGAAGGAACAAGAATACGTTTGCGCGGGCGCTACGATGCTTCTGCACAAGGACGGCGTTTGCGGATCCAATCAAGATGCCGAGGATGCTCACGAAGTTGCCGAGGCTTTGGGAATGGATTTTCATATTTTTGATTGTTCGGATCTCTTTGAAGAAGCCGTTATTCAGCGCTTTATTCGGGCATACGAGGAAGGAAGAACCCCAAATCCTTGCATTGATTGCAATCGGTATTTGAAATTTGATGAATTTTTCAAGCGCGCGATGGAACTGGGTTACGATTATATGGCAACAGGTCACTACGCGCAGATCGTTTTTTCACCTGAGAGTGGGCGGTATTTACTGAAAAAAGCAGCCGATCCTTCCAAGGATCAAAGCTACGTGCTGTGGTCGCTTCGTCAGGATCAGTTAGCTCACACCGTTTTCCCGCTCGGAGCGCTGAACAAAACGGAAGCCCGTCAATTGGCCGCATCCGCCAAGCTTCCCACGGCTCACAAAAAAGACAGCCAAGATATTTGCTTCGTACCCGATGGAAAATACGCGGATTTCGTCGAACACTACACGAACAAAATCTATCCGTCAGGAAATTTTGTTTCCACCCAAGGAGAGGTCCTCGGTCAACATAAGGGGATCATTCGCTACACCATCGGGCAAAAAAAAGGGCTGGGATTGGTGCTTCCCAAGCCGCTTTACGTTTGCTCCATCGATCCGATTGCCAATCAAGTGGTATTGGGAAGATCCGAAGAACTGTTCACACGGGAATTGATCGCCCACGATATCAATTTGATCGAGGTTCCCGAGATCAAGGGAGCGCTTCGCGTCAAAGCCAAAGTGCGCTACCGTCATGAAGCAGACTGGGCAACCGTTACGCAAACCGAAACTGACACCATTCGAGTAGTCTTTGACGAACCGCAAAGAGCCATTACAAAAGGACAGTCCGTGGTTCTCTACGACGGTGATACCGTGGTGGGCGGCGGCGTGATCGCATAAAAAACGCTATGTCAATTCCGATTGGAGTTGACATAGCGTTTTTGGTTTAATAGAATAGTTCAATGTGTTTTACAACGTAACTGACCATTTTGCTACGGATATATCCCATATTACGGCGAAGAAATTCTTTGATCTTCATATTATCCTTGGGATCCCGTTCCATGATCGTTTTGAAGGCTTCCACCATCTTCTTTTCACCAACACGTTCCAAAGCCTCACACAATGCGTTGATGTTACACTCGGGCGCCTCTCTGAAGTAGGTCCAATAACTGGTTTCCACGCCCTGCTCTCCAAGATCAAACAGCATTTTATAAGCCACCAAAGGTTTATAAACGCTTCTGTAACCGTAGGTTTCGGACTCATGCAAGAGAACGTCGCTTTTCCAAAGGGCTTCGGGGGAATCCGCGATCTGTCCCAGCAAGAAAGTCATACGGTCACTCACCATGGTAAATTTCAGCTTTTCAACCGGAATGTTTTTCTTCTTCTTTCGGTCAAATAAGAAATAATTCGGGTAGGTATCTCTGGAAAGGAACCAATATGATACGGTCAAGCCCGTGAGCATCAGCATGAATACCGCGCAAACGATGGCAAGGATCTTTTTATAAGCGTAATCCGCCTTGGGAACCGCGATTGCAAAGATCAAAATTGCACCAACCAAAAACAGCGCCCCAACAACCAACAAGATCAAAGGCAGACTTTTTTTCAACTTCATTGTAACACTCCTTTTTCTTTAGACGATCATTTTCCTAACATCCATTTCATCATAGAATAATTATACCATACCCCGTCCTTGATTGCAATAGTTTTTCCATTTTTCGGGGAAACTTTTTTTCATTTATTGAGCATGAAGCAAGCGTTCCAATATGTTTGCGATCCTGATTGACGCTCTGCCGTCCCCAAACACGTCCGACGGGCGCTTCATAACGGCATATTCTTTGGAATCCTTTTCCAAAAGCGCGTTGGCAGCGTGAACGATACCAGCTTCCCCGCTCCCTGCCAAACGTAAGCATCCTGCGCGGATCCCTTCGGTTCGTTCGGTGGAATACCGCATCACGAGAGTTGGAATACCTAACGCCGTGGTTTCCTCTTGAATTCCGCCGCTATCGGTCAGTACCAAGTAGCTTTTTGCCAGTAAGTGATGAAAATCAACGGTTGCGGGGGGATCTATGATCCGAACTCGGGGACACCCGTAAAGTATCTCACGCGCGACAGAGCGAACTTGCGGATTTGGGTGCAACGGACAGATCGCCCACACGTCAGGATGTGTTTCCACGATCTTTCGTAAAGCGCGAAACATCCCCGTCATGGTATCACCCAAATTTTCTCGACGGTGGGCGGTAAACAGGATCAATCTGCTGCCTGCGGGAATTTGAATGTCAAGAGTGGATTTCCCGTATTTCAACGTATGTCGCAACGCATCCACCACGGTATTTCCTGTCAGAAATACCGTTTTTTCGTTTTTCCCTTCTCTCAATAAATTGTTTTTTGCGGCAACTGTTGGCGCGAAATGATAATCAGCCATGAGGGAGATGGCGGTTCGATGAAATTCCTCGGGAAACGGGGATCGAATGTGATAGGTTCTCAGACCTGCTTCTACGTGTCCAACGGCAATATTATGATAAAACGATGCAAACGCTCCCGCAAACGCCGTTGCCGTATCTCCCTGAACCAAAACCAGATCCGGGGAATACCGATCAAACGCACCATCCATTCCATTCAAGATCTTTGCCGTTACCGCGGAAAGACTTTGCCCCGATTGCATCACGTTCAGATCACAGTCCGCCCGAACCGAAAACGCCTTCATAGCTCCGTCCAGCATCTCCCGATGTTGTCCCGTGGAGCAAACCACTGTTCTCAACGTCTTTCTTCGCTTCAGCTCCAAAACCAACGGGCATAGCTTGATGGCCTCTGGTCTGGTTCCCATCACCACCATCACGTTCTTCATTTCAAACGCCTCCTTTTTAAGTCATCGCTACAGTTTACGAAGGTGAATCTGAAAATAGAACGGTCAAAAAAAGAGGACAAAAACAAACGGAGCATTTCTCGCATCAGAGATCCATGCTCCGTTCTTTTTTGGAAGTTTACCGCCAAAAACAGCGTTTCGGTCGGCAAAAGCAATCACATTCTTGAGGAGATAAACGAACCAAAATAATGTCTTCTCCAATGCATTGGACGTTGCACCAGGGAATCCGCAGATCATCGGTTGCACCGAACCCACAAAAGCCTCTGCAACCGCACACGATCAACGCCGTTACTTTGGTGCAATCCCCCTCCGCTTCAAACTCAAAATCCGTCGCGCGTCCAAGCTTTGCACCGTCACAAGAATTCACGATCTCCAGTTTCCTTAACTCCGAAGTACAGTAGCGTTTCATCCTCTCACCCCTCTCGTCGTTAAAGAATATGCACGAGAGCTACGGGAATTTCCTGTTTGGTGAAAATGGAATTATAAAAATCAGGAATGAAGCAACCGAAAGCCCAGCTCCGTCACGTTAGAAACTGCGGGAACGAGGCAGGAAAGAAGGATCAAAGCCAGTAACGGGATCCACAAAGCCAGCAGTCCCTGCACCGTTCTTTTGTTCAATTTCAAGCGCGGTTTGCCAAGTGTCAAGATCAGCGTTTCTGCAAGCGCCATCCCAACGAACAGAGCAAAATAACAACATTCCAATGGAAACAGTCCCAGATGATAAAAGCTCCCAATGAAAAGGGTAAACAAAGCGGGCGCCATAACCGAGATCAGCCATAGGCGCTTCCCTTTCAGAAATGGCAGAGGATCATATGACTTCCTTGGGTTTGATTGGCGGCACTCCGCTCCGTCGTATGCGCGGGATAACAAAAACAGATCAAAGGGTAACGACACCAAAAGGATCACATGGGCAGGAATACTTCCCATTCCCATCAAAATTGAAATGATCATAAATGCAGCTTGCATGAAACGAAACGTGAAAAAACGCTCAAAAAAACGAGAGAACGCCACGGAACACTGCCGCATAGCCTGCACTGTTTGCAGAACAGCCGAAAGTCCGCCACCGCGTTGGGATGCTCGCGAGATCAACACGTCGGAATCTCTCTGTAAAATCGGGTTACAACAGGAATACGAACCGTCCTCTGACGAACAAATATCACATCCAATGGAAACGGATGCCACCGACATTACGCTTCGATCCTGTACGTCACAGGATACGGCTCCGATCACACGTCCCTGTTTTTTCAATTGAAGAACGTATTCCTTGACTTGTTTTGCGGTATATCCCAAGAATATCCTTGGGTTCCCCGAAGCGTCGGAAAGCTCTGCAGTTTCGGATGCTTTCACGATCTTGGCGCCGGGTATGCAAACCATAGCATAAGCCAGATCGGAGGCATTTTCCGTTTTCAAAAACAGACGGGGGGAGATTCCCATTCTTTCCAATGCAGATACCGTTGGTGCAAGATCTCCCAGAAAGGCTTCCCGAGTTGCCAAACAACCGATCAAGCAAACGGTTCCGCGATATTCTTTTACAACGGTGGTTACAGAACATCCCGTTTTGCACGTCTGCGTTGCGAAAGATTGGTACGCCCTTCTTTTTTCCCCGTCCAGAACGCCGAGGGTGCCGTCCGTTTTTTGATAGGATCCACAACCAAATAAAGACGTAGGCGAGGTATAAAACCGAAGACGAAATTGTCCTTCGGTGGTTTCTACATCCAAAATGCGCTCGATCTTTCCTCTGTATAACTCGGTTTTCAAGACTCGGACAGCCAACGCCTCACGGTCATAACCGCTTGCGGAGATCAATTCCAAAAGATACGGTTCTTTTCTCGATTCACCGTCTATCAAATGTTGCGGAAACCGTTTCAAAGCGGTTTCCAGTAAGCAAAACGCTTCGCTTAATCCGTATAATTCGGTTGAAGTGGTTTCATGGCTTGGAGTGATAACACCTTCTCCCGTAAAAGCAGAATGAAAATGGGCTTTGCCGTCCGAGGTAGCGCAACGTCCCATCAAAAACAGATCTGTCACCCCCGAAAGCCGATCCACCGCTTTGGTTGATTTTATCAGCGCACCGTTTTGGTCGGTCTCCTTTTGAAACAGTCCACGGATCCCGTGATGTAAAATCATTTGAAGATAACAATACGGCAACACAGCGGAAGAAGTCAACACCCACGCGCAAATCGGCAAAAAAACTCTCATTCCCGATTGCGAGGACGGAGAGATCAGCAAACCAATGATCCCGATGGGAAAGAACAAGATCAACACCGCAAAGCTCCACAAGCGAAAATAGGGAGAAAGCTGTGCGACGTGTTTTGGTTCTTTTTCAAGCGCGTTAGGGCGAAGTGTAAATCCAAGCGTCCCGCAAAACGTATCCTTACCGACGGCAATGACTGCGGCTCGCGCGGTTCCGTTTGCGATCTCCGAGCCGGCGTATAGAATGTTCTCGCAATTTGGGGCATTAACTTCCGATTGATAAGGATAAATCGTTTCGGCATTCTTTTGTTGAACCGTCGTTCTTTCGTTTTCATACGGAAACAGGACTTGCAGTTCTGACGCGGCGATCAAACGGCAATCTGCAGGAACAACATCCCCTTGTTTTAACAACAGCACGTCCCCCACGACCACGTTTCCTGCCGATACCGTTAGCGGCTTACCGTTCCGCAAGACTCTGACAGTTGGAATTCCGCATTGCTCCAGTGCCTCACGAGTTCGGTCTATGCGCGACATTTGCCAAAAGACGTATCCCAACCAAAATACAAAAACAACCAATCCCGGAACGGTCACGGCAAGCGAAGAAAAGCACATAGCAAGCGCGGATACAAAACCGAACAGAAGCAACGCCGGATCCGTGAGAAGTCTGCGGATCAAAGTACTTTTCTTTTTCGGAAAATCAAACAATGGGTTACGTCCGTTTTTTCTTAAACGACGCCCTGCTTCCTTGGCAGATAGCCCCCGAATACCGCTCCCAAGCTGACGGAGCGTTTCGTCTGCCGTCAGCCGATGCCAGTTTTTTTGTTCATTCATGGAACTCATATGCAAGAGATCTGCAAAGAAACGCCGTCGGACCCGATCGACGCTATGCTAAATTGCTTTTGATAATTGGAAATGATCAGCTCAGCCAAACGATCTTCTACCTCACGCTGAATATATCTTCTCATGTTCCGTGCGCCAAACTTTTGAGAATAAGATTCTTTTGCAATCAAAGCGATTGCTTCCTTGGTATATTCCAAACGGATCTGCTTTTCTTCCAACGCCATCTTCAATTCGTTCAGCATGATCTCGGCAATGCGCCCGAAATCCTCTTGGGACAGCGAACGGAAGGTAATGATCTCATCCACACGGTTGAGAAATTCGGGGCGCAGGAAGGAAGACAATGCCTTTTCCGTTTGAGCTTCTCTGGCGTTTTGTCCGTCAGCGGCAAATCCAGCCATAGCAGAGGAACGGTCTGATCCCGCGTTTGTTGTCATCACGATGACCGTATTTTCAAAATTGACTGTTTTTCCGCGCGCATCGGTGATTCTGCCGTCATCAAGGATCTGAAGCAGGACGTTTAATACGTCGGGATGCGCTTTCTCGATCTCGTCAAATAAAACGATGGAATAGGGACGGCGGCGGATCTTTTCGGTCAACTGCCCTGCTTCGTCATATCCAACGTAGCCGGGGGGCGCTCCGATGATTCTGGAAACAGAGTGCTTCTCCATAAACTCCGACATATCCAAACGGATCAGCGTTTCGGGAGAATGGAACAGATCGTTGGCTAATGTTTTGACCAATTCGGTCTTGCCGACTCCCGTAGGTCCCGCAAAGATGAAGGAAACGGGCTTACGCTTATAGGATATTCCCGCGCGATTCCGTTTAATGGCTCTTGCCACTGCGGAAACCGCCTGGTCTTGTCCTACGATACGTTCTTTTAATCTGGCTTCCAAGTGATCGATCTTCTCAAATTCATTTTCTGTGATGCTGGTGGCAGGAACACCTGTCCAAAGCTCGATGACGTTTGCGATCTCATGCTCGGTCAAAAGGATCTTTTGCGTGTCAGGCTCCAGCTCGGAAAGTCTGGCAGACAACCGAAGCTCCTCCGAGCGGATCTTGGAAATTTCTTCATATCGATGCTGCTCGGTGGCATCGGTTCCTGCGACTTCGGCTTCCAAGCCTTCCCTTTGATCCTTCAACTCCAGCATACGGTCACGGATGGAGTAGGTTTCATTCAACGCAGCAGAGGACAGTGACAGATAGGACGCTGCTTCGTCCAACAAGTCAATGGCTTTATCGGGTAGGAAACGGTCTGTGATATACCGTTCCGAAAGCACAACCGTGCGCTGTAACAATGCGTCGGGGATCACCACGCCGTGAAATTCTTCGTAGTAATGCTTGATTCCTTGCAGCATTTTCACGGCTTCCGCGATACCCGGTTCTTCTACGGTGATCGGCTGGAAGCGACGCTCCAACGCGGAATCTTTTTCAATATATTTGCGGTATTCAGTCAATGTGGTTGCACCGATGATCTGCACCTCGCCTCTGGAAAGCGCGGGCTTCAGGATGTTGGCGGCGTTCACGCTTCCCTCTGCATCCCCCGTTCCCACGATGTTATGGACCTCGTCGATCACCAAAATCGCGTTTCCAACGGCGTGGACTTCCGATAAAAGTCCCAAAATTCGGGATTCGAACTGTCCCCTGAACTGGGTTCCCGCAACGAGAGCCGTCATGTCAACAAGGTAGATCTCCTTGCCTTTCAATTTGTAAGGCACGTTTCCGGACGCGATTCGGATCGCCAAGGCTTCCGCAATGGCGGTTTTTCCAACTCCCGGTTCACCGATCAAGCAAGGATTATTCTTCTGACGGCGGCAAAGAATTTGGATCACTCGCGCCAACTCTTTATCCCGTCCGATGATATTATCCAGCTTTCCATCTCGTGCAAACTGGGTCAGATTACGGCAATAGGTGGTGAGAAACTTCAGCTTTTTCTCCTCTTTCGCCTTTTTCTTATCGTTGGCTTTTTTCTCTTTGGAGTTACCGTTTGCTTCGTTACCAACGGGCGGAGTTAAGCCCGCGTCCCGAAAGATCCTGGGAAGATCAATAGCGGGAGCGCCCCCTTCCTCGTTATCATCGCACTCGGACGGCAATTGAACGTCCCCCAGCATGGATGCCAGATCGTTTTCCGCATTTTCCAACTGCTCAGGGGAGATCCCCAGCTGATCGATCATATTTCCAACGATGTTGTCAACGGGAACACCGAATTCTTTGGCGCATTTAATACAAAAGCCTTTGGTGGTTTTTTCACCGTTTTCCAGTCTTGTCATAAAAACGACTGCCACGCGCTTGTGGCATTTTGAACACATGGTCATAAGATTTTGAAACTTCCGACAGAACGTCGGTTCCTTTCCAATAAATGAAATATATACGTCAGTTCAAGAGAACGTTAAAGCGCACTCGATAGCATCTCGTGGAGCCATTGCCCGGGATCTAAAAATTTCAAGCTTTCCGACAGCGTGGATTCGCCGAAAAATTTTACCACGGTGGAATCCGTATAAACGGATTGATTTCCAAAGAAGAATTTCATCACCGATCCAAAGAACAGCAACACCGCCCAAGCAAACACGAATCCCAACAGTGCACCGAGAATCGAATCCGCCGTACCAAAGGTCTTAAATATCTTTTTCGCATTTTGAATCAGAACATAAACAATGGAAAGCGCCAAAAATACGAAAACGAATACAAGAAGGAACCCGATCACGCCGCACACTACCGACGAGATCGCCCCCGAAACCGTCTCTGTTACAGATTCCACCAAAGTTTCTCCCGTTTCCTCTAAACCGTTCAGCTTTTCGCGCACGGCATCGGTTTGCAGATATTTGGGAAGCATTTCCAGAGAGGACTCCGCCGTGAATCCGTCGGTCTGTTTCTGATAGACCTCGTTCACTTTTTGGTAAACCGAATTTCGGATCGGCGCATTGAGAAAGGTCTTACCAATGAACGCGCCAAAGGCACCGCCCCAAAATCTCGCTGCTATCACGGATAACAGCATTTTAAAAAATTTCAAAAACGTAAGGAGCAATCCCCGTTTGGCGCAAATAAATATCAATACTCCGCCGAACGCCAAAAAGAGCCAATCCATAAACAAAGACATAAATTTCTCCTTTTTCAGAAATGTTACGATGCAAATTTGTAATATACTGCTTTTTGCGGAGAACATAAAAGGATGCGCCCGTCCTCAAGCGCCAACAAAACGCGCCCCTCGGTTACGCAAGTCAGAAAATCTTCTTCCCCGTTGACGCAATTTCGCTTCGCAACACCGTTGGGATGCATGAAAAGCACGGTCTTCCCGCAAAGGGCCACGGATTTTACCGTTTGATCCGCAAATCCCTCGTGGATCAACTTGCCGTCTTGGTCAAGCACTATCACCTGATTCTGCAAAGCATTTCCGCTTTTTTTCAACACTGCAACGCAACCGTCACCCGTCATATCAAAGGCAGTCAACGATTGACCGTTGAAGGATGCTTCTGCTATCAGTTTTCCATCAACAGAGGCATAATAAACGCCGTTTCCGCAAAGTACCGACACCAATCCGGAATCCGTAAACCCACAGCGCAACCCCAAACCGTCCGATAGCGCACATTCCGAGAAAAGCGTATCCTTTTTGGGCTCGTAGACCTTTAAATACGACGCAAACGCGCCGTTCTCTGCTTGGTTCGTCAATACGGAAAGGTAGCGTCCTCGTTGGTCTATAGCAACGTCCGTCACGTAACTGTTGTACCGATATTGATTCAACAACTCAAAATCACTGCTATACAGCTCCACCACCGAGGGATATTGCTGTTCCTCGGTTACGATGGCGTACATTCCGCAATCTGACATGGAAGCGCTTCGGATGGGAGCGGTGGTTTTTCCCGAATGAATTTGCGTATAGGAATTATAAAGCGAATATCGAGTACCGTCCAATTCATACACCAAAAGATATTTTCCCGTTCCCACGGCAACGGGATTCTGATATTGCACGTTCTTGCTGATCGTCTGCCGTCCCGTTGAGGTAAATACGGTGACGGATGTGTTCCCTGCCACAGCCAAGCCCTGACGGTAAAGAGTAAAGCTTTGTGTGGTATCGGTTGGATAACTGACAGCATCCGAATGAAGAACGTCCACGTTCTCGGTGGCGGCGTTGAGATCCTTCACGAAGTAATATAGATTATGATACGTAATCAGCTCCGTATTCATCAAAAGAGAAACCGACACGAATGCCAACAAAAACAGATACAAAAATACCTGCACCAGACCAAAACGGTAAGAAACCGCTTCGTAATAATCGTTTTGAGGCGAAGATATCTCCACGGGGATCTGTTTTTTTTGAGCGTTCGGCGTTCGCTTAAACAACTTCACGTTCTCCCCTCCCAATCTTTCCGAAGACATTGCTCGGGATAAAACACGCGGTTCAGATAGAGCCCTTGCGGCGGCATGGTAATTCCTGCATTTGACCGATCACGGGAAGCGGTCACGTCGGGGATCTCGTCGGGAGAGAGCTTTCCTTCCCCAACCGCCACCAGTGTTCCAACCAAGATCCTCACCATGTGGTAGAGAAATCCGTTGGCACGGACACGGTAGGTCAAAACGTCACCGTCTGCCCACAGTTCTGATTCGGTGATACATCGCACGCAATCGGTGATCTTGGAGCCTTGCGCCATATATGAGGTGAAGTCATGCTCTCCGAGAAAGAAGGTTGCGGCGTATTTCATGCGCTCCAGATCTTTACCCGAAAACCGTTTAGGTAGATGACAAGCGCGCCCTTCCTCAAATGGAGAACGAACCGCGCGATTATAGATACGGTAAATATACTCTTTTTCTGTCACGTCGTATCGCGCGTGGAAGGCATCCGAAACCCATATGGCATCGTAAACGCAAATATCGTTTGGCAGATGGGCGGAAAATGCCAAGGGCAACTTTTCTATCGGAATAGAGGTCGTCAATCCCACTTCATTCTTTTTTGCAACGGTGGCGCAGAATTCGTTGGCGTGAACGCCACTGTCGGTTCGACTGCAACCGACGACGTCACAGGGATAACCGAACAGCAATTCCGCGGCTTCATTTAATTTTTCCTGAACGGTGACGCCGTTTGGCTGTACCTGATAGCCACAATACGCAGTTCCGTCGTAAGCAATTCTCAATAAAATTTTCATATCAATTCATCGTATAACCGATCCCGACACGATTGAGGAAAAAGATCCCAACCCCAAGCGCCAAAACGAGGATCATTCCAATAACGTCGGAAGCGCGAAGATGCAGGACCTTCAACTTGGTCCTTCCTTCCCCGCCGTGATAGCAACGGCAATCCATGGCGTTTGCTAATTCGTCGGCGCGCTTAAATGCGGATCCCAGCAAAGGAATAAAAATAGGCAACAGAGCCTTTGCCCGTTGGATCAAACTGCCGCTTTGAAAATCAGCGCCTCTGGATTTTTGCGCGTTCATGATCTTTTCGGTTTCTTCCATCAACGTTGGAATAAACCGAAGGGCAATGGTGGTCATCATAGCAACGTCATGAACGGGGATCCGAAGCTTTTTCAAGGGTGATAAGAGCTGTTCCATGGCATCAGTCAACGCAATGGGCGTGGTAGTAAACGACAAAAGCACTCCCGTTGATGCCAAAAGAGCTACAATACGAAGAACCATAAACAGCGCGTTCCAGAGTCCCTCTGCATAAATTTTGATCCACCAGCCTTCAGGGGTGAGAAGATGCTCCCCACGGGATGCAAAAATATTGATCAACGACGTGAACACCAAAATAAAGATCAAAGGCTTGATACTGGTAAGCACCACCCGCAGAGGGATCTTGCTGAACAGAATCACCACGACCGTAGTTAACACGAGAAGCGCAAAACAAAAAACGTTTTTGCAAATAAACGTGCAAACGATATATAGGATCGCCATAATGATCTTGGCTCTGGGATCCATGCGATGGATCACGGAGTCCACGGGATAATATTGCCCAAACGCAACGTTTTTCATGAAAGGATTCCTTTGTTTTTCAAATCATTGTAATGTTGGCACAGAAGCTCAACCGCACGGTCTACGGTATAAACGTTTGACGGCAGTTCTACACCGCCTGCCCGTAAAAGACCTACCAACCGCGTGACTTGCGGAACGTCCAAACCAACCTGCTCCAACAGCTCCGAATGGGAAAAGACCGTTTCCCGATCTCCCTGAAGGATCACCCGTCCTTCGGACAGCACCACGATATCGTCACAATATTGCGCCATATCTTCCATGC
>JAZSMC010000089.1:0-2673 GCA_045535705.1 Eubacteriales bacterium | reverse complement strand
ATCGGAAAGAACATCGTGCGGTTGCTTTTGGAGAATTACGGCTTTGACGTGGTGGATCTGGGACGTGACGTGCCTGCTGATCTGATCGTGGACGAGGTGATCCGCACACACGCGCCCATGGTGGGCTTGAGCGCGTTGATGACCACGACGGTGCCCGCCATGGAGGAAACCATCCGTTTGATTCGGGAAAAGGCTCCTTGGTGCAAGGTTGCGGTTGGCGGCGCGGTTTTGACGCAGGAATACGCGGATATGATCGGCGCTGACCGTTACTGCAAGGATGCTATGGAAGCGGTGCGCTACGCGGAATCCTTTTGAAATCGGTATGATGAGATGACCGTTGGCATAAGATAGAATCATCAAGAACGTAGGAGGTGCATGATGAACGATTTTCAAGTGATCCGCCCCGAGGAGTCGGATCCCATCTACGATACCATCGGAAAGGGATGGTTTTTGCTGTCCGCGGGGGACGGTGAGAGAAATAACACCATGACGGTGAGCTGGGCAACGGTTGGAAAGCTGTGGAATAAGTCCGTGGCAATCTGCTACGTTCGTCCCCAGCGTTACACGTTTGGAATTTTGGAGAACACCGATTGCTTGACCTTAACGTCCATGCCGGATGATTACCGCGACGCGCTGAACTTCTGCGGGAAAAACAGCGGACGGGACGGTGACAAATTCGAGGCGGCAGGCTTGACCTGCGCCTTTGCGGAAAACGGCGCGCCCTATCCCGCCGAGGGGAAGACGGTGCTGGTGTGCAGAAAGCTGTACGCCGACGATTTGAAGGAAGCCTGTTTCCTGGATCCCGCTTTGGCGGAGCAGTTTTATCCGCAGAACGATTATCACCGTTTTTACGTTTGCGAAATTGAACAGGTTTTGGTGAAATAAAAAAGACCGCCCGTTCCGTCATAACGATCTGTGACGGAATGGGCAGTCCTTTTTTTATTTACTTATTTTCCGTTACGGGCTGTTCAAAAGCCGTGTCCTCGGAGAGGGTTGCCACCACTGCCTTGCTGAAATACTCCAGAGGATTGACCTGTAAGCCCTTCACGGTCATTTCCATGTGGAGATGGGGCTCCTCTGCAATTTCGATCATGGCGGAGTCACCTACCGAGCCAATCAACTGACCTGCGCGGACAGAACTACCCTCGGCAATGCCGCCGGCCAGGTCCTTCGCGAGATTTTTGTAGACCGTGACGCAATCTCCAGAGTGGCTGATGGCAACGCTCCAGCCCATCATGGGATCTTCCCAGATCTTTTTCACAGTGCCGTCAGCTGCGGCAAATACCTCGGCGTCAGCAGCCGTGGCAATGTCGATTCCCAAATGCACGCGGTAGTCTTGAAGCGTTTGTGAGAAGACTTGCACGTCGGCGTCGTGCGCCTTTGCCAGCTTGCCGTTTGTGGGCAGAGTCAGTTCGGGCACGGTTTGGACAGGGGGATTGGGTACGTTCCCTGTAGGTGTTTCATCGGGGGTGGGAGCGGGTGTTTCCTGGTTGTCGGTGATGGGCAGGTCAGAGGTGTTGTCAGTCTGGTTTTTCTTGGCGCGGTTGGTGGTTGCCGTGATCGCCAATACCACGGCGAGGGAGAGCAGGATGACGATAGAGGAGATATACACCGCGCGGGTAGCGCGGATCTCCCTGATCTTTTGATACAGCTTGGATTCTTTCCATTTTTTCCACATAATATTCATGGCTCCTTTTTTGAATTGCGGACACCGAGGCGTGTCTTGCTGACTTTATTTTTGCCTTTTGCGGACGGATTATACAGAGAATCCAAAAAAAGTTTGAGGATCGCGAAAATGTGCAACAATTGACTTTCTTTGTGAAAAATCCAAAATAATTACAAAAAAATATCAACTCTATTTAATATTTTTGCTATCATTCACGATACGTTCACATTTCCATGGTAAAATACAGGGTAGGTCATGTTTGACGTCACCTTTTCATAGGAAATAAAAGTCAAACGGGAAGGAATTTCTGTTTTATGATTAAGATAGAACATCTAGTAAAAAACTACGGTGCCAATTGCGCCGTAGACGACATCAGCTTTGAGGTCGAAGAAGGGGAGATCGTTGGTTTTCTGGGGCCGAACGGTGCGGGTAAGAGTACTACCATGAATATTCTCACGGGTTATCTTTCTTCCACTTCGGGAAAGGCTTCCATCGCGGGGATCGACATCCTCTCGGATCCCATTGGCGCAAAGAAGCTGATCGGCTATTTGCCCGAGCAGCCCCCCCTGTATTTGGATATGACGGTAGAGGAGTACCTCAATTTCAATTACGAGCTGAAGGGCTGTAAGCTGGACAAGGCATCTCACTTGGAGCAGATCTGCGAAACGGTGAAGATCAAGGACGTTTACCATCGCGTGATCCGCGCGCTGTCCAAGGGTTACCGCCAGAGAGTGGGCATCGCCCAGGCGTTGATCGGCAACCCCAAGGTCATTATTTTCGACGAGCCCACCGTTGGCTTGGACCCCAAGCAGATCATTGAGATCAGAAACCTGATCCGCGGATTGGGCAAGGCGCACACGGTGATCCTGTCCACCCACATTCTGCAAGAGGTACAAGCCGTATGTGACCGCATCGTGATCATCAACAAGGGAAAGATCGTCGCCAACGAAAAGACCGAGAATATTTCCGCCGCCGTGGAAAAGAGCCGTCGGTTCAACGCCAAGATC
>JAZSMC010000005.1:0-2340 GCA_045535705.1 Eubacteriales bacterium | reverse complement strand
GTTATTCTTATGGATGATACCGTGGAATTAACCGGAAGCTTTGACGGAAACGAACATCCCGAATCAAAAGATGTTATTAACGATTTAATTCAAATACATAAGCAATTGGCATCCGAAGGAAAAATCAAAGCCAGCGGAATTGCTTGGAACGCATCTGTAGCTTCTGCAGATGGAAAACCCACTGACGCTATTATTGTAAGCTTGGAGCATAAGGACGATTATTCCGTTATTGTTGGCGAGCCTTATAAAGTCGGTCTTTTCAAAAAAGTTAATTTTGGCAACTTGTTTGCAATGGAAGGAAAGCACGATATTTTTTAACAATACATAGATTCGTTCGCAAGCATGGAGCAGCACCCCGGAAGACAGCGGTCAAGGGCTGTTCCCATCATCGCCAAGGGATAAGTCTATGTTATATAATTAAAACGAAAGGCGGTTCAACTATGATTTTCAACACACACAACAGAACTCCCAAAATCAAAACCAATAAAACACTAAAAATCGTGTTGATCTCCTGCTGGAGCCTTATGGGAGCTTTCTTTCTGTTTCTTGCTATTGCAACGTCCGTCATAAGTCAAAGTATTTTGCCTGCAGTTATTATTTTAATCCCTGTTGCTTTAACCGCCGTATTTGCAATCGTTACAGCGATTGATATGAACAAAGCCTACGTTCAAATTGACGGCGAAAACATAACGGTTGTAGATTACTACTTTTTCTCAAAAAAAGAAAAATGTTTTACCATTGATGAAATTAAAACGGCAGAAATTGCACTTGGATATTCATTTGGTGTTCGCGGATATCGCTATAGTTTGATGGGATTTTCATACATCGTTTTTAGAAATGCCGATAACAAATATCTTTTCAAAATCATCAATTGCCCCGAAACAAAAGAATATTTCAGCAAATACTTCCAAATTCAATAATACATAGCCTCGTTCACACGCACGGAGCCTCGCATCGGCATGTATTTACACAAAACGTTTCATGGTTACTGAAACTCTTGACTTATTTGGCGATATATGGTATAATCAAAATCAACAAGAACAAATGATGAGGTGTACTATGATAGAAAAATTTCGAAATTTTCGTAACTGGGTGATATATCAGATTTATCCCCGCAGTTTTTTTGACACCAACGGAGACGGCATCGGAGACCTTAACGGTGTGACTGCCAAGCTGGACTATTTGAAAGACCTGGGTGTGGATGCGATCTGGCTCTGCCCCTGCTTCAAGAGTCCCAACGTGGATAACGGCTACGATATCTCCGATTACCGTCAGATCATGGACGAGTTCGGCACCTTTGAGGACGCCAAGCGTCTTATTGCTGAGATCAAGAAGCGCGATATGAAGATCATTATGGATCTTGTCCCTAATCACACCTCGGATCAGCACGAGTGGTTTGTAGAGTCCAGAAAGTCCAAGGATAATCCATACAGCGATTACTATTACTGGTTTGATGAGCCTGTGAACGATTGGAAATCCTCCTTCGGCGGCAGTGCGTGGCAGTATGACGAGAAAAGAGGTCAATACTACCTCCACTCCTACGCCATCCAGCAGCCCGACTTGAATTGGGAAAACCCCAAGGTGGTCAAGGAAATGCAGGACGTGGTGGATTTTTGGGTGGATCTTGGTGTTGACGGCTTCCGTTGCGACGTTATTGACCGTATTTCCAAGGATTTTGAAGGCGGAAGAAACCTTTTTGGCCCACATCTCCACGATCATATCAAAGCGTTGTTCGGACGTGAAAAGACGGCTCACCTGTTCACCATCGGCGAGTGTCACGCAACGGATATTGATGAGATCTGCCGCCACGTTCAAGCGGATAGGAATGAGCTGTCCACTCTGTTCCAGTTCAATCATTTGAGACAGACGGGACGCATCGATAAGTGGACGCCAAAGCCCAAGGAGCTTCGCACCGCAAGGGACATTCTGACACAGTGGCAGATCCTCCATCAGGAGAGGGATATTCTGCACACTCTCTTTACCGATAACCACGACCAAAATTTCTTTTTGGAAAGAGCTGCTGACATACACGAGCTTCGCTATGAGAGCGCAACCTGTATTGCCACGCTGGTGTTTCTGATGAACGGTGTTCCGCTGATCTATCAGGGTCAGGAGATCGGTTGTTGCGGCTCTTACTACGACAGCCTGGATGATTTTAACGATATTGAGAGCATCAATATGTACAACGAGCTGATCGAAGGCGGAGCATCTCACTCAGAGGCTATGGAGAAGATCAATTTCGGCGGCCGCGACAATACCCGACGTCCAATGCCCTGGACTGCAGGCGAGAACGGCGGATTTACCACGGGTAAGCCCTGGATCACTATGGCAAGCCGTTAC
>JAZSMC010000124.1:0-7831 GCA_045535705.1 Eubacteriales bacterium | reverse complement strand
AGAATCAATTCCGCGAGGTCGGTGGGCAGCAACGAAACCGTTGCCACCGCTCCCAGCCGCAGATTGGAGATCTCCAGCTCCAGCATCCGCGCAAACACCGCATCCTCCGACAGCACCACAACGTCGTAATACATGAATTATTTCACGACCAGGTTGATGATCTTATTGGGAACGCAGATCTCCTTGATCACGGTCTTGCCTTCCAGATGGGGCGCCACCTTTTCGTCCGCTTTTGCAGCGGCGATGGCATCCTCTTTTGCGCAGTTTACGGGCAATTCCAGGGTTGCTCTCACCTTGCCGTTGATCTGGACCGCTACCTCGACGGTCTGATTCACCGTTTTGGCTTCGTCCCATTGAGGCCACTCTGCCAGAGAGCAGAGTCCTTCACCGCCGATGCTCTCCCAAAGCTCCTCTGCCAAGTGAGGGGCAAAAGGACAGAGAATACGGATCAGCATGGAGTATTCTTCTTTGTTCAGGCTGCCGACCTCATAAACCTCGTTCAAGAGCGCCATCATGGACGCGATAGCGGTGTTGAATTTCAGATCCTCGATGTCCTGCGACACCTTTTTCACCGTCTTATGGAAGGAAGATTCCAGCTTTGCGGTTCCGCCGTCGGGGCGCACCAGGTCGGACAGCTCCGCGATCCGCTCCAGGAATCTCTTACAGCCCTTCATGGAGCTTTCATTCCAAGGAGCCGCGCTTCCGTAGTCACCCATGAACAGCACGTAGGTTCTCAACACGTCGGCGCCGTAAACGTCCACCACGTCGTTGGGATCCACCACGTTGCCCTTGGATTTGGACATCTTCTCGCCGTCGGGACCAAGGATCAACCCCTGCGCCGTCCGCTTGGCGTAAGGCTCGCTGCAAGGAACCGCGCCGATGTCATAAAGGAACTTGTGCCAGAAACGGGAATAGATCATATGTCTGGTGACGTGTTCCATTCCGCCGTTGTACCAATCCACGGGGAGCCAATATTTCAGCTTTTCGGGATCTGCCAATGCCTGCTCGTTCTTGGGATCGATATAACGCAGGAAATACCAGGAAGATCCTGCCCACTGGGGCATGGTGTCGGTTTCCCGTTTGGCGTCCTTGCCACACTTGGGGCACTTGCAATTCACGAAGCTCTCGATCTTTGCCAAGGGACTCTCGCCGCCTTCACCCGGCTCAAAGTTGTTGATCTGGGGCAGCTTGAGAGGCAGCTCGTCGTAAGGAACGGGAACCATACCGCAATGCTCGCAATGCACGATCGGGATGGGCTCGCCCCAATATCTCTGACGGTTGAACGCCCAGTCCTTCATCTTATACTGCACGCCCATCTCGCCGATTCCCTGCTCCTCAAGATGCTTCAGCATCCGCGCAATGGAATCCTTCTTATTGGTAAATCCGTTGAGGAAGTCGGAGTTCACCATCTCGCCGTCACCTGTGTAAGCGGCTTCGGCAACGTTGCCGCCCTTGATGACCTCAACGATGTCAATGCCGAATTTCTTTGCGAAAGCGTAGTCGCGCTCGTCATGAGCCGGCACTGCCATAATGGCACCCGTACCGTACCCCATCATCACGTAGTCGGAGATGTAGATGGGAATTTCCTTGCCCGACACGGGATTGATCGCAGTCAAGCCCTCGATGCGAACACCTGTCTTTTCCTTCACTAACTGGGTTCTTTCAAACTCGGTCTTCTTGGCGCATTCTTCCTTGTAAGCATCTAAAGCGTCGATGTTTGCGATCTGATCTCTGTATTTCTCAATAATGGGATGCTCGGGCGCGATAACCATGAAGGTCACGCCGAACAGCGTGTCGCATCTGGTGGTGTAGATGCGGAGCTTTTCGTCACATTCCTTCAGAGAGAAGTTGACGAAGGCACCCGTGGATTTTCCGATCCAGTTCACCTGCTGTTGGGTGATGTTGGGAAGATAGTCTACCTCATCCAATCCCTGCAAAAGCTTGTCCGCATACTCGGTGATCCGCAGATACCAAACGGTCTTGGATTTCTGAACGATGTCGCTCTTGCAGATGTCGCATTTTCCGCCCTGGGAATCCTCGTTGGAAAGCACCACCTTACAGCTGGGGCAATAGTTTACCAATGCCGTATCACGGAACACCAAACCGTTCTCGTACATCTTCAAGAAGATCCACTGCGTCCAACGGTAGTAGTTCTCCTCGGTGGTATCCACAACGCGGTCCCAATCGAAGGAGAATCCCACGCGGCGCAATTGCGACGTGAATTTTTCGATATTCTTATCGGTCACCTGACGGGGATGGATGCCCGTTTTGATGGCGTAGTTTTCGGTGGGCAGTCCGTAAGCGTCGAATCCGATGGGAAACATCACGTTATACCCTTGCATTCTTCTCTTTCTGGAAACCACCTCAAGTCCCGAATACGCCTTGATATGTCCAACGTGCATGCCCGCTCCGCTGGGATACGGGAACTCCACCAAAGTGTAATACTTCGGCTTCTCGCTTTGGTCTTCCGCATGGAATGCCTTCGCCTGCTCCCATTTTTCTTGCCATTTCGGTTCCACTTCTCTGAAATTGTACTTCATTTGTTTACTCTCCCTTTGCCTCTGCCTTTTCATCTATGGATTGGAAATGCACTTGTTTGGCATCTCCGTAAAGCTTTTCCAATTTATAAAACTCTCTCGATTCTCCGCTGAAAATATGAAGGATCACCGAACCGTAATCCACCACAACCCAGTTGTTGTTATCCCTTCCCTCGTAGTGAACGGGATCCACGTTTCGCAGTCCGATCTTATATTCCACCTCGCCGCCGAGAGATTTGACGTGGGTGCTGGAGCGTCCCGTGCAGATCACGAAATAATCCGTGATCACCGTTTGTTCCTTGACGTACAGAACCTGGATGTTCTCTGCTTTCTTTTCGTCCAGCACGTCAAAAATTGCGTGCGCCAATTCCTCTGGAGTTGCATTTTCCAAGGACGGCAATGCTTGATTCATTGTTTCTTCCATGTTGTTTTTCCTTTCTTCGGAGATGGTTCACGCCCCACGGTCGGGAGCGGTATAGATATTGTGAAAATCAGGATTTTGAGGTCTGTCAAATTTGCTTTGGGGATCAAAGCTTGCTTCTGCAAAATCTGCGCAAAGTAAATATTCCCGTATCGCCCGCACCATTCCCGCTCGGTTCAGGCTATAATACCACGCGCCGCTCACTCCCTGCACCGCCTCGCCGGGTGCCGTTAGCATGGGGATATTCTCCACGTTGATCACGGGAACCAACCTTGCCAGCTGAATGGCGCGGTGAATGGGCAGGTCGGTTTCCACGTGGGGAAACAGTTTCCACATCAGTTGTGTCAGCGAAATCGTACTCAATCCCGCACATTGCTTGGCAAATGCGCCGATGAACCGCTTTTGCGCGTCCATTCTGCCAAGATCCGCATTGACGTAGCCAGAACGGAACCGCAAAAAATGCTCTGCGGTGGCGCCGTCCAAGCGGTGGATCCCCGGCTCCAGATCAATCACAAGGTCTTGGTACGGATCCCGATACTGCATGGTTTGCGTAACCTCAACTTCAACGCCGCCAACGGCGTCAACGATCTCTGCCACGCAGTCCAGATCCAAGGACAGCGCATAATCCAGAGGAACACCCAAGGCTTCCGACAAAAACTGCTTGGTCCCTGTCAACCCCAACGCGGCGTAAGCGCCATTCAACTTTTTATAGTCACGCTGGGTGTATTCCGCGTAGGTATCTCTGGGAATCTGCAGGATCCGCAAGCTTCCGTCCTTTTCGTTTAACGTAGCGATCAGGATGCTATCGGTCAATCCTGCCGCGCGGTCACGCCCCAAGATCAGCAGACGGGTGACGCCGTCACCGTTGTGTCTTCTCGTCTGCTCCGCCGATGCGGACAGGGTGGCAGAGGATGAATCGGTTTGGATACATCCCCCACTCAAGCACAGCAAGATCGCAAGCGTAAAGATCCATAATTTCAGCATTTCGGCACCTCAATTTCAAAAAAATGATGTACCTGATATGCTGAATGGTTTTAATAAGATGATTTATGAAGATTTATTTTTTTTGATTGGCGTCCAGAAGCAATTGGTTTCTAGCTTCCACCGTGTCCGTGGCGATGGGAGTTCCCTCTGCCAGCAGATCTTGAATCGTCATGCGGTAGGAAAGGAGCAAGGTTTCCCGCAAAAGCTCTTTCCGGACTGCATCGTCCATTTGTTTCGGATCCGAGTCCCAAAAGAAATGCCGCAACAGCACGCAATTCTCAAAGGTTCTGGAATCGTCGATATAATCTGCCAAATACAGCAATTTTTCGGTCAAGGTCATGTCTGCTCGCCCCGTTGTATGCCACCGAACGGCGTCAATCACCGTTGGATGGGCGAATGCGGGATACTCGACAGGGATCATTGCCGCCGCGGTTCTGGCATGGAAGGTCTTGGGAGCCAGAAGATCTCCATCGGTCACTTCCAATCCGTGAAGACAGCACAATTCCGCTTGTCCGTCGATTGACAGTTCCTTGGTAATATCATGTAACAACGCCGCCGCACGAAGATACGACGTTTGTTCGGGGCAATATAACTCACACAGCCGAACGATCATGCGCTCCACCGCCGCCGTGTGTCCGAATCGCTTGGGCGACATTTTGCTTGCCACCTCGTTCCGCAATTCGTCCAGCATTTTTTCTGTGATCTCCATCATTGTGTCCTCATTTTTTCGATTTCAAACATACAAATGTTTGTCTGAAATGTATTTTTCAACCGACAAAGGAAGCAGATCTCCAACAGATTCTCCCCGTTGCAGTTTTTGACGGATCTCTCCCGAAGACAGCTCAATGGGATCGGTAACGATCCTGCGCACCACTTTTCCGTATTTTTCATTGTATTCCGCTATTTTTTTGACGATCAGCGGATTCAGCCCCTCGTCGGATTCCCGACGGATATACACGGGGTAGCACAGCTTGAAAATTTCATCCGGCTCTCGCCATTGATCCAGCGTCAACATCATGTCAGTACCGCACAGAAAGAACAACCGCCGATCCTCTCCCGTCAGTTCTCGCAGAGTTTCCACGGTGTAGCTTCTGCCGCCTCGTTGGATCTCCATGTCACTGACGTAAACGCCTTCCATTTCCGAAAACGCCAATCGGCACATTTCCAGGCGGTGTTGCGCGGAAACGGGGACTTCCATTTCCTTGTGAGGCGGGAGCGCCGTTGGGATCACGTAAAGAAGATCCAGCCACATCTGCTCCATAAACGCCTTTGCCGCCTGCAAATGTCCGTTATGAGGCGGTGAAAACGTCCCGCCGAAAATTCCGATTCTGGTCATGGTAATTCAATGACGGGCTTTTTGGACGAGCGACGGTAAAACACCGCTTTCTTCCCCGTAACTGCCACTACGTCGGCATGCAACGCTTCCGCCAACGCGTCGGCGCTTTCTCTGGACGTCATACCGCTGTTCTCCAGAATATGGAGCTTGATCAATTCTCTGGCTTCCAATGCGTCGGAGCAGGTCTTGATCAGATTTTCGGTAATTCCGCCCTTCCCCACCTGCATGATGGCAGGAAGATCGTTGGCAAGCCCACGCAGGTAGGCTCTTTGTTTGGATGAGATCATAAAATATCCTCTTTCTGCGGTATTATCGCCAGCCGTTTTCGCCCAGCACCCGAAGCACATCCTCAAATACGGGAGTCTGCACGCGAACGTACTCTTTTTGATTTAAATAAATGGTAATGAAAAAACGGTCATCCGAGCGAACGTCCATCACGTCCTCACGGGATAGCTCCATCCGATGCGCGCCGTTTTCCATGGAAAGAAAGATCATGCGATCCTCGGTTAGGACAAAATATCCCGCAACCGTCCCACCTTTCGAGGTAAAACGTACCCGCTCGTCGAACAAAAACGGTTTTGGCAACGTTTTTTTCACGCGATTATAGGGGATGTCCTGAAGAAAGACCGTCAGCGGAATGAGAAACGACAGGATCAACACCGCAACGGCTCCCACGAAAAAGCCCATCATCCAATCGGTGAACAGCGCCGTGCCCGAACCGATCAGGATCCCCATAAAGATCGAAGTGGGACGAACGCCGGGCGCAAACAAATAATCGGTAAATTTCATATTACAGTAAACTTTTCAACTTTTCAGCAAATTTTTTCATGGCGTTTCCACGATGAGAAACACCGTGCTTTTCTTCGGCAGTCACCTCGGCAAAAGTCTTTCCGAAGGGCTCGTAATAGAACAAGGGATCGTAGCCGAAGCCCCCCGTTCCGTGATATTCACGAAGCAGTCTTCCGCGAACCTCGCCTCTCACGGTGAAGCTCTCTCCGTTTGGCATCACGCAGGCAACGCAACAAACGTAAGCCGCGCCCCGCTTTTCGTCGGGGGTATCCTGCAACAGCTCCAGGAGCAGTTGGTTATTAGCTTCGTCGTCATGACCGCCTGCATAATTGTGCATAGCGGCAAATCGCGCGGAATACACGCCGGGTTCTCCGTTGAGAGCGTCCACGGTGATCCCCGAATCGTCGGCGATCCCGATATATCCCGAGGATGCGGCAACCTTCGCCTTGGTCATGGCGTTTTCCTCAAAGGTGGTGCCGTTTTCCTCGATGTCGCCCTTGTATCCGATGTCATCCAGCGACAACACTTCCACACCTGGAAAATGCTCGGTCAACATACTCCTCAGCTCCGTGATCTTTTTTTGATTTCGGGATGCCAGTACCAGTTTCATCTCCCTACCTCAGCTTTCAAACAGAGCCTTCACGAATTCCTCGTGGTCAAACTCCTGCATATCGTCGATCTTCTCTCCCACACCGATGAACTTCACGGGAATATTCAATTCCTGGCGAATGGAGATCACGATCCCGCCCTTTGCGGTTCCGTCCAATTTATTCAGGATCAGTCCTGTCAGTGCCGCCGCGTTCTTGAATTCCTTCGCCTGGATGATAGCGTTCTGACCTGTGGTGGCGTCAAGCACCAACAGATTTTCACGGGCTGCCCCCGGCAATTCACGGTCGATGATGCGGTTGATCTTTGCCAACTCATTCATCAGATTGGTCTTATTATGCAAACGTCCTGCCGTGTCAATGATCAGCACGTCGGCGTTCTTCTTTTTCGCTGCGTGGCAAGCGTCAAATACCACAGCCGCGGGGTCGCTTCCCTCATTCTGGCGAACCAACTCCACCTTTGCGCGCTCGCACCAAACAGCCAACTGGTCGATTGCCGCCGCTCGGAAGGTATCCGCCGCCGCGACCACCACTTTCTTGCCCTGCAAACGAAGCTGGTTGGAAATTTTACCGATGGACGTGGTCTTACCGACGCCGTTGACGCCGATCACGAGGATCACAGAGGGCGTGGTATCCAATTTCAGCGGCTCTCCCGCTCCGATCATGCCCTCAAGGATCCCCTTCAAAGCGGTCATGACCTGCTCTTTTTCTTTGAGTCTGCCGTCCTTGATCTGCTCACGCAATTCATCGATGATCGTTTCGGTGGCGTTTACACCGATGTCAGCACAGATCAAAAGTTCTTCCAGTTCTTCCAGCAGATCTTCGTCTACTTTGACGAAGGATTTCAAAAGATCGTCGATCTGTCCGAACAACGCCGTTTTGGTCTTGGTCAGCCCAGCCTTTACTCTACCCCAGAAGGATTTTTTCTCTTTCTTACGGGCTTCGGGGGACATTGCTTCGACGGTTTCTTCCTCTTTTTCGGCTTCTGCTTTCGCTTCGGCTTCTGCCCTTGCTTTTGCCTCGGCTTCTGCCTTTGCTTTCGCTTCGGCTTCTGCCTTTGCCTTTGCTTCGGCTTCTGCCTTGGCTTTTGCCTCTGCTTCTGCCTCGGCTTTCGCTTCAGCTTCTGCCTTGGATTTCGCTTCGGCTTCTGCCTTGGCTT
>JAZSMC010000091.1:0-2409 GCA_045535705.1 Eubacteriales bacterium | reverse complement strand
GCTTGGCCTCCGACTTCTATCAACAAAAGTAATTCCGAAAGGAAATGAGATCAAGTTATATGAAAGTACTATTGACCGGTGGAGGCACCGGCGGGCACGTGAATCCTGCGCTTGCCATCGGCTCTGTCATTGAAAGTCACGATCCTTCCGCAGTAATCGAATACGTGGGAACACCGCGGGGGATTGAAAATAAACTGGTGACCAAGTATCCGATGCATCATATTGAGATCCAAGGGCTGCGTCGCAGTCTGTCGCTGACCAATCTGAAAACGGCGTATTTGACCGTACAGTCCTTCCATAAGGCAAAGGCGCTGTTAAGGAAGGTCAAGCCGGATCTGGTGGTGGGAACCGGAGGCTACGTTTGTTGGCCTGTCATCAGGGCAGCCGCCTCCCTTGGGATCCCAACGGCTCTGCACGAATCCAATGCCGTTCCCGGTTTGGCGGCAAAGATGTTGCGCAAAAAAGTCGATTGTATCTTCGTCAATTTTCCCGACACTGCCGCATTGCTGCCGGGCTGCAAGGAAGTGGTACACGTGGGAACTCCTTTGCGCGAGGGCTTTTCCAAGCAGCAAGGATTTGATCTGCCCGAGGGCTGTGAACGCTACGTGCTCTGTTTCGGCGGAAGCCTTGGCGCGGCGCGATTGAATCAAGAAGTATTGAAGCTCATGAGAGACTACGGTGTGTCACATCCGAAGGTGTGTATCCATTTGGCAACCGGTGCTCATGCGTATGAATCGGTCAAAAAAGAGTTTGAAGCAATGGGTCTGCATCGGTATCCGTCTCTTGTAGTTTCGGAGTATATCTATGATATGCCAAGCCGCATGATGGGAGCGGATCTGCTCATTTGCCGTTCGGGAGCGATGACGCTTTCCGAAATAGCGTATTGCGAGAAGGCGTCTGTTTTGATTCCTTCCCCCAACGTAACGAACGATCAGCAGACCAAAAACGCCCGCGTTCTTTCGGATTGTAATGCTGCGATATTGTTGCCCGAAAAGGATCTTGCGCAGGGTGCGCTCACAAGTAAGGTCAAATGGATCATGGAAAACGATCACGAACGAGAAAAGATGGAAAGGGCAGTATCCAAATTGGCCGTAAAGGACGCGTCGGAGAAGATTTGGATCAAACTGTCCGAGATTGTAAAGAAATAAAACGTAAGGATACGGAAAGGAGGAACAAATGGCAAAAAACGGTGTGGAGAAGGACGATATCGGGATCATATCCAACGATACAGCCCTTGAAAAGCAACGTAGAAAAACGGTGCGCCGCAAGCGCGTGATCTGGATTTTTTGCATCGTTCTCTTCTTTGTGATGATCCTTGTGGTGGCGATCGTTTTTTCAAAGTTCTTCTTTAGCGTCAGAAATATCGAGATCGATTGCGGCGAGTATTACGATCCCGAAGAAGTGGAAGAGGTCGCCGGGGTAAAAAAAGGCGATATTCTGTTTACCGTAGATACCGATGCCGTTGCCCGTAAGATCGAAACAGAGCTTCCTCATGCGATCTCTGTGAAGGTGGAGCGGGATTACCCGGGCACACTGAGAATCAGTATGCAGCAAACCGAAGCGGAGTTTTGCTTTGAGATCTCGGGACAATACGTCGTCGTTTCAAAGGAACTGAAGGTGCTTTGCGTACTGGAGGGAAAAGAGGAGCTTGAAAGCAGCTACGGACCGTTGATTCCCATTAAGATCCCCCCCATCCGAAACGCCGTTGCGGGACACACGCTCGTTTTTATGGACGAACGGGACACCGATTTTATACCCGAGCTGCTGTATACGATCGAGGTGTGTAAGCTGCGGGATAAGATCACGTCCATCGATGCGTCGGTTCGCTTCGACATTCGGCTGTTTTACATGGATCGGCTTGAGATCAAGCTGGGTAATACCGAAGAATTTGAAACCAAGCTGATCTTTGCACGTCAGATTGCGGAAAAATTCAAAGAGGGAACCACAGGTACCATTTCGGTGGAAGATCCGGAGGAAGGATTTGCGCTGGTGGATCAACCTGAGAACCTGATTCCCTAAATAAATTATGAACAAATTGTAAACTTTTCAAAATTCCCTTGCAAAAATATGGATTTTATAATAACATAGATATATATGCGCTATGTTGTATTGAAATAGAATCAGGAAGTATATAGAGGAGGGCAAACATATGCCATTTGATATCCAGGATCAGTTTGATAACACACCCCTTGTAAAGATTAAGGTTGTCGGTGTGGGCGGCGGCGGTAACAATGCTGTCAACCGTATGATCGAAGCAGGCGTTGAAGGCGTTGAATTCATCGCAGTGAACACCGATAAGGCGGCTCTGAATAAGTCCACTGCCGGCTATAAGGTTGCCATTGGTGAAAAGCTCACCAAGGGTCACGGTGCAGGTGCTAACCCCGAGGTTGGTGCACGTGCCGCAGAAGA
>JAZSMC010000123.1:0-2915 GCA_045535705.1 Eubacteriales bacterium | reverse complement strand
TTGTCTTCCTAAGACCGCTTGGCCTCCGACTTGGTAGGATGGGGACTTTCGTCAGCGTGTAAAATTCTGGAAGTGGAATTGCAGCCCCGATTGGGGTGGATCTGGTTGGTCCAATTCTGTGTTTCGCTGGCATCGGCGTTGTTGTTTTTTGGTTTTTTAAACGAGCTTGCAAATTTGGTCGCGGATCGGTATCCCGTCAAAAAAAGTGTATAAATTTTGCTTTTTCGGACATACTGACTTTGCACATCCGAAAACGGATGCACATTTGCAAAAGGAGATAACGAAAATGCAAAACAATCAGAACCAGAATCAGAACCAGAACAACCAGAACAAAAATCAGAATCAGAACAATCAGAACAAGAACCAGAACGAGCAGAACAAGGCGGAGAATAACCGCCGTGACAACAACAGATAATGATTGACGGATGCCCGCCGAAAGGCGGGTACATACCGGGAAAGGAGAGTTGCCTTGTTTGAGATTGACCTCATCCCGCAGGCGGTCAAAAACGCATTGCTACATACGGAGCTTACGTCAAACGCATTGAAAATCGGGGCGTATTGCGATATGGATCGGGAACAGAAGCGTGCGGACGTCTATTTGTTTGCCGACGAGAGGGCTGTGTATTTTGTGCAAGGGCAGTCTTCGGAAAATGATATTTGGAAGATCACGTCTTTGGAGCGGATCCCACTGGAAGAATGTGAACGCTTTTCCGTGGAAGAGCAGTTGTCCACGGCACGCTTGCTGGTCCGCCGCAGGGGGGGAGCTTATCTGGCGGCGTGCTTTTCCAACGATTGCAAGGAATCCGTACTCCTTTTCGTAAAATACGCGGAGCGTCTTTGCAAAGGGGAGCTTGGAGAAATAGACGCTGATGACACCAGGGAAGCAAAATTTTGTCCCAAATGCGGGATGCGCTATCCGGACTCCAACCGCCGTATTTGCCCCAATTGCATGGAAAAAGGAAAGCTCTTGGTTCGGATGCTCTCCTTTTTTGCCAAGTATCGCGCACGCTTACTGCTGATGTTGATCTCCTTGGCATTGCTTACGGTGATGAGCATTGTCACCCCCTATCTCACCGGCGCTTTTTTCTACGACGAAGTCTTGGATCAGGCAGGGGATTTTTACGGAGATATTTTGTTTGCCGTGGGATTGATGGTGGCAACCAGAGTATTGAATATGCTGGCAAGCACCTTGAATAACTGTATTACCGCTTACGTTGCGGCAGGGATGGTCTTCGATCTGAAAAAGACCATCTTTGCATCCATCAAGCGCCTTTCGCTGAATTTTTTCACGGGACGGCAAACGGGCGGACTCATGACGCAGGTCAACGAGGATTCCAACACCATCTATATGTTTTTCTGCGATATTTTGCCCTACTTCGTAGTGAACGTAGTCAAGATCGCGGTGCTGGCGGTGTTGCTGTTCCTCATTGAGCCCAAGCTGGCTTTGCTGGGACTTGCCACCGTTCCGCTGTATTTTTTGATGATGAGATCGGTGTACCGTAGAGAAAAGAAGCTTCACGCCGTGCGGTTTGCCGGTTCCAGACAGCTCAATTCATTCCTTTCGGATATACTGTCGGGAATGCGGATCGTGAAGGCTTTTGCCAGAGAAAAGGACGAGATCCAACGGTTTTCCGAGAAAAACGCAAAGCTGGCGGACGGCGAGCAGGATCTGTCGGTCTACCATAACTATGCCGGGCATTTCGCAGGAATGTTGCTTTACGTCGGAAGCTTGACTGCGTTGGGCGTGGGCGGCTGGATGGTCATGACCAAGCAAGGAAATCTGACCTACGGTCTTTTGACCACCTTCCTCTCCTATATGAGCATGATCTATTCCCCTTTACATTTCTTCGCGGACATGGCAAATCGCAGCTCGGATTGCACCAACGCCATGCAGAGATTGTTTGAGATCATGGATGCAAGACCGGAGGTAGTGGAATCCGAAAATGCCGTGGCACCCTCGGATCTTGGGGGCGAGGTGGAATTTCGTGACGTCAGCTTTTCCTATTCCAAGGGAAGAAAGATTATTGATAAAGTCAGTTTTTCGGTTCCCGAGGGAAGTATTTTGGGGATCGTTGGGCACACGGGGGCGGGAAAAAGCACCCTGGCAAATCTCTTGATGCGTCTTTACGACGTGGGGGACGGTGAGATCCGCTTAGGCGGCTATAACGTGAAGGATCTGTCGTTTTCGTCCCTTTACGATCATATCGCTATCGTTTCCCAGGAAACCTATTTGTTCATGGGAACGATTTTGGAGAACATCCGCTACGCAAAACCCGACGCTGCCTACGAAGAAGTGATCGAAGCCGCCAAGTGCGCGGGTGCCCATGATTTTATCATGAAGCTGCCCGACGCGTATCACACCAAGGTGGGCTTTGGATATCAGGATCTTTCGGGCGGTGAGCGTCAACGGATTTCCATCGCGCGGGCAATATTGAAAAATCCGAAAATTCTGATCTTGGACGAAGCAACGGCGGCAATGGATACCGCCACCGAACGGCGAATTCAAGAGGCTTTGGCGGAGCTGATCAAGGGAAAGACCTCCATCATGATCGCCCATCGTCTGTCCACCCTGCGAGATGCGGATCAATTGGTGGTGATCGAGCGGGGACGGGTGGCGGAAAGCGGAACGCATCGGGCTCTTTTGAGTCGAGAGCACGGAATTTACAAGAAATTATACGATCTCCAGATCGAGGCGTTGAAGAACGCGGGGATCGTGGAGTAAAGAGGGAGTTGAGAGTATGGATCACGGACATCATTTTATGCCGCCGCCGGATCACGGTAGAGGACGGGAAGAACGACCGCACCGCCGTGCGGAACGGCCTTTGGCAGAGATCTCGGTCACGGTTTGGCTGACTCCCGAGAACGCCGCATTTTCGGTAAAAAACGGGCTGTTGTATCTGACGCTGAACGGCGAA
>JAZSMC010000149.1:0-4966 GCA_045535705.1 Eubacteriales bacterium | reverse complement strand
GATCCAATCCTTATCCCCCTCTACCACTGCGGAAATTGCCTGCAACGCCAGCTCGGGATCGATCTGGGGTACGCACAAACGCTTGCAAGTGTTGTTCATTCTCTCAATGTTCTTCTCGGGTCTGAACAACTGCACCTCACCGTCGGGGCGGCGATAAGCCTTCATTCCCTCAAACAGCTCCTGTGCATAGTGGAACACCATCGCGGACGGATCCAACGCGATGGGACCGTAAGGTACCACTCTCGCATCGTGCCATCCCTTCTCGGTGGAATAGTTCATCAGAAACATGTGATCCGTAAAGATCTTTCCAAATCCCAGCTTGCTCTCGTCCGTCGGTCTTGCCTTCGGCGCCGTGGTCTTCGTAATCGAAATTTCGTACTTCATTTTTATATCACTCCTTATTGAGATTTCGTAGTGTAATGGTAATAAGGTCGTGGGCTTTGCCCACACCCACTTAAAACCTTTTTGAAAAAAGGTTTTAAGAATTCCAAAAACTTTCAGCGAAAAAGATTAGATTTCCTGCCGAGGGTGTGCAAACAATGTGCGCCCTCGGTTGTTTGGTGGAAAAGTTTTGCACCCTATCCATATCTTGGGTGCAACATTACCCTGTATGGGAATGTATCGTTTACGGAGGGAAGAATAGCTCCCGCGAGAATTTAGACACCACCACTCCGCCGCCTTAAAAAAATTCATTTTCTATTGACAATTGCTCAAAACCGTGATATAATAATGCTTGAACAAGTGTTCAAATATAAAAATATAGGAGAAGATATGAAAGAACTACCAAACTGTGAGGAGCGGGAGCTTCATTTAGCGGAGATCCAGCAGGCAAAAGCGAGGATGCCCCACGAGGACGCACTGTTTTCGCTTGCAGATCTCTATAAGATTTTTGGAGATAGTACCCGACTTCGGATCCTTTACGTCCTGCGGGAAACCGAGCTTTGCGTTTGCGACGTGGCCGCACTTTGCGGCATGACCGTTTCCGCCATTTCCCACCAGCTCCGTATTCTGAAGCAATCCCGTCTGGTGAAATACCGAAAGGCGGGAAAAAGCGTGTTTTATTCCTTGGCGGACGGGCACGTTCACGCCATTCTCTCTCAAGGAATGGAGCACGTCAATGAAATTTTTACACCGTCAAAGGAGAATGAATTATGAAAAAAACGTTTGACATGATCGACCTGGACTGCGCCAACTGCGCCGCAAAAATGGAGAAAAATATTTTGAAAATTGACGGAGTAACGTCAGCCACGGTCAGCTTTTTTGCCCAAAAGCTGGTGCTGGAAGCGGACGATGACCGCTTTGACGAGATCCTTGCCGAGGTGCAAAAGGCAGTGAAAAAAGTGGACGCAGACTGTCGGGTGAGGATCTGATATGCGCCTGTCAAGAAAAAACAAGCGGGCGTTGGCTCGCATCCTTGCCGCCGCCCTGCTTTTGGTGCTTGCGGCGGTCTTCTCCCCCCTCGTCCCGTCGGCGCTTTGGTATCTTCAGCTCGCTTTATTTCTCATCCCCTACGGCATCGTGGGGTGGGACGTGATCCGAAAAGCGGCGGTCAACCTTGCCCACGGGCAGTGGATGGACGAAAACTTTTTAATGTGCATTGCCACCGTGGGAGCGATCTGTATTTCTGAATACCCCGAAGCGGTGTTCGTGATGCTGTTTTATCAGATCGGCGAGCTGTTCCAGCGGATCGCCGTGGACAGAAGCCGAAGATCCATCGCATCCCTCATGGAGATCCGTCCCGACGAAGCTCGCGTGGAGCGTGACGGAAAGGAAATCGTTTTGCCGCCCGAAGAAATTTCGGTTGGAGAAATTCTGGTGATCCGCCCCGGGGAGAAGATCCCTCTGGACGGAACTGTGGCAGAAGGATGCACCGATTTGAATACGCTTTCCCTCACGGGGGAATCGTTACCTCAAGCCGTTTCGGTTGGTGATGAAGTCATCAGCGGCACGGTGAATGTCAGCGGGCGGATCCGCGTTCGCGTCACCAAGCGGTTCGAGGAGTCTACGGTGTCCAAGATTCTGGAATTGGTGGAATCCTCTGCCTTGGTGAAATCCAAAACCGAAAAGACCGTCACCAGGTTTGCGCGGTACTACACCCCCGCCGTGATCCTCTGCGCCGCGTTGGTGGCTATTTTGCCGCCGCTGTTGTGGGGAGATTGGCAACGCTGGATCTACTCCGCGCTGATCTTTTTGGTGGTGTCCTGTCCTTGCGCTTTGGTGATCTCGGTTCCCCTCTCCTATTTCGGCGGACTGGGTGCCGCGTCCAAGCGGGGCATTTTGATCAAAGGAGCCAACTATCTGGAAGCCTTGGCAACTGCGGACACGGTGGTGTTTGACAAAACGGGAACGCTCACCGAGGGGAGTTTTTCGGTGAACGAGGTTTCTCCCGTGGGGATCTCCCAAGAACGGCTTCTGTTGCTTGCCACTTCCGCTGAAAGTGGCTCCAATCATCCCATCGCCCGCTCGCTGGCAGACGCCGCCAAAGCCGAGTCGCTCATTCCATCCGAATCTGTGACCGAGTTTCCCGGACGCGGCGTACGCGCCGTACTGAACGGCAACTCCGTCCTCGTTGGAAACGGAAAATGGATGGAAGAACACGGCGTGGAATATATTCCTGCGGTGTCGGCAGGAACCGCAGTCTACGTTTCGGAAAACGGACGTTTTCTGGGTTCCATCCTCATTGCGGATCGGATCAAAGGCACCTCTGCCGAGGCAATCTCGCAACTCAAGCAACGGGGTGTTTCCCGATTGGTGATGCTGACGGGTGACCGTTCGGAGATCGCGCAATCCGTTTTCGCCGAGCTGGAGCTCACGGAATATCGCGCCGAACTGCTCCCTGCTCAAAAGGTTTCCGCCTTGGAGGACCTGCTGAAAAGCAAAACGGGCACCCTTGCCTTCGTAGGCGACGGTGTCAACGACGCACCCGTCCTCGCCCGCGCCGACGTGGGCATTGCCATGGGCGCCCTCGGGTCGGATGCCGCCATTGAAGCCGCCGACGTGGTGCTCATGGACGACGATCCTCGCGGTATCGCTCGAGCCATCGAAATTTCTCTGAAAACCAAGCGCATCGTCTGGCAGAATATTTGGTTTGCCCTGGGAATCAAGCTCCTGTTTCTGCTCTTAAGTCTACTGGGGCTCACCAACCTTTGGGCTGCCACCTTCGCCGACGTAGGCGTCGCCGTCCTCGCTATCCTCAACGCCATGCGCGCGGGGAGATAAAAAAGATTACAAACGAATTTTGCTCCCCAAAAAAACTTGACTTTTTCGGACAAATATTGTATAATTAAATGTTGAAGTCACAAAATCTCCGAGAACCGTTTCTCGGACGGAAAGGAACCCGTAGTTCGGATGAGAATGGATAATATTCTGCCCCGTGAGGAGGTGGAGGCGCAAAACGCCTACCTGAACCGCGTTTCGGAACGGAACGCCGCGTATCGGCGCCAAACGGGGCGCGCGAAAAGAGCGTATATACTGACCTTTGGATGTCAGCAGAACGAAGCGGACAGCGAAAAGCTGGCAGGCATGGCGGAGTCTATGGGCTATGAGATCGTTACCTCGCCGGAGGATGCCGATCTGATTACCGTGAACACCTGCGCCATTCGGGAGCATGCCGAAAAGAAAGCGTTGTCCACCGTCGGGCAGTTCAAGCACCTAAAAGCCAAAAAGCCGGATATGCTCATTGCGGTCTGCGGATGTATGGTGACGCAGGAGCATCGAAAGGACGAGATCAAGCGGAGATACCCTTACGTGGATTTCGTGTTCGGAACCTCGTCCATCCACCGTTTTCCGCAATTGATCTGCGAAAAGCAGGAGAAGAAAAAGCGGATCTTTTGTCCCGAGGAAAGCCGATATCTGGTGGCAGAGGGGCTTCCCATCCGTCGGGAAAACACCTATCGGGCGTGGGTATCCGTCATGTACGGGTGCAATAATTTCTGCTCCTACTGCATCGTGCCTTACGTTCGGGGCAGAGAGCGGAGCCGCGAAATGGAAGCGGTCGAGGCAGAGGTGCGTGACTTGGTGGCACGGGGATACAAGGATATTACCCTGCTGGGGCAAAACGTCAATTCCTACGGAAAGGACGCGGGCTATCCCTACGATTTTGCCGACCTGCTGGAGCGGTTGGACGCCATCGAGGGGGATTACGTCCTCCGATTCATGACCAGCCATCCCAAGGACGCAGGCAAAAAGCTCATCGACATCATGGCGGCGTCCCGACACGTTGCCCGTCAGTTCCATCTGCCCATGCAGTCGGGAAGCGACGCGGTTTTGCGCCGAATGAACCGAAAATACGATCGGGCGCAGTATTTGGAAACCGTGGCGTATATGCGGGAGAAAATGCCCGATATCACCATCACCTCGGATATCATCGTGGGATTCCCCGGTGAGAGCGACGGGGATTTTGAGGACACGTTGGATATGCTCCGCCGCGTCCGCTTTGATATGCTGTATTCGTTCATTTATTCGCCGAGAAAAGGAACGCCCGCCGCAGAGATGGCGGATCAGGTTCCGTCGGAGGTGCAGCATCTGCGGTTTGACCGCTTGCTGGCGCTCCAAAAGGAGATCGGCGGAGAGATCAATCAAGGGCTGGTTGGGAAACCGCTTCGGGTGCTGTGCGACGGAGTGAGCCGCGGAAACGACAGCCTTTACAGCGGTAGGACCGACGGAAACAAGATCGCCTTTTTTGAGGGATCACCCGAGGACACGGGAAAATTCGTGACCTTTTGCGCGGAGCGCGCCGACGCGTTTTCCCTCTACGGCAAGAAAATCTGAAAGGAAATTAAAAAAATGGAAATATTTGAATTGGCAGAACAGCTTGGAAAGGTTCTGAAAGAGGACGCCAGATTGGTGGCTTTGGAGGAAGCGAAAAAGGCTTACGAAGCCGACGCCAAGCTGCAAAAATGTATGATGGAATACGAGGTTCAGCAGCAGGCGTTGCAGAGAGAGGCGGGCAAGCCCGATCACGATC
>JAZSMC010000020.1:0-2418 GCA_045535705.1 Eubacteriales bacterium | reverse complement strand
CTTGGCCCCCGACTTCTCCTTGGTCAGCTTTGCAACCTTGGTCTTGTTGGGCTTATCGGAGCCGGACTCAATTCCTGCAGCCTTCTTGATCAGAACGGGCGCGGGGGGAGTCTTGGTGATGAACGTAAAGGAACGGTCTGCGTAAACGGTGATCACTACGGGAATGATCAAACCAATGTCATTCTTGGTTCTCTCGTTGAATTCCTTGGTAAATACGGGAATTGCAACACCGTACTGACCGAGCGCAGGACCAACAGGGGGCTGCGGGGTTGCCTTGCCGGCAGGAAGCTGCAGCTTGATATAACCTAAAATCTTCTTTGCCATGATAAATTATCCTCCAAAATGTGGTTTTTTGCGGAAGAATTCAAAAATTTTTCTTCCTCCCACTTGCAACGAAAGCTCGTTGCCGTGTCAATCGTTTGCCAGGAGCTTGACGGCGGTAACCTCCAGCTCAACAGGCATATCTCGGCGTCCTCTGTTCACCAGGACGGTCACGTTCTTGAGATCGTCGGAAATGGACTGAACCGTTCCGCGATAGCCCTCAAACAAGCCGCTGATGATCTCAACAGAATCTCCCACCGCATAGGAAATCTTAACCTGAGGAGCCGTTTCAATGCAGAGCGCCTCAACCTCGGAATCCGTCAGAGGGGTGGGTCTGGAGCCGGGGCCGACGAATCCCGTCACGCCCGTGATGTTCCTCACGGCGTGCCAGCTTTCCTCGTCCATGATCATTTTAATGTAGACGTAGCAAGGGAAGATCTTGTTCTCCACTTCCTTTTCCTTGTCGCCATCCTTTTCGATAACGATTTCGGTGGGAATTCGGATGTCAAAAATCTTGTCGCCCAAGCCTCTGTTCTCAATGATCTTTTCCAGATTTGCTTTTACTTTGTTTTCATAGCCCGAGTAAGTGTGCGCCACATACCATCTCAAGCCAACGTTCATTTCATTAATATCACTCATATCGCTTTACTTTGCCTGGAACAGCTTTACGAACTCAAGGAAGCCTTTGGAAAGTCCCAGATCGAGGAAGCAGATCACGGTTGCACAAACAACCAGTCCGATCAACACCACGACGGTGCTTTTCTTGGTATCCTTCCAAGAGAGCCAAGTGATTCTCTTCACTTCACTTTCGTATTCTCTGATCACGCTTGCAGTCTTCTCGCGCTTCTTCAGCATCAGAACCACAACGGCAATCAGAATCGCCAGCAACACGCCCAGCACGATCACCTCGCCCAAGGTCAGGATCACGGTGTCAACGGTGGTTCCGTACTCGTTCTCCAGCTCCATGGTCCAAACGGGGTGGATCTTATACTTTGCGTTTGCAGTGGACTCTGCTTCCGAAACGGTTGGATTCAACTGAAAGAAGGGGACTGCGCAAATCGACAGATAGATCAATGCGGCGAGAACGATCGCGCCCCATTTCACAATTTTCTTACTCTTTGCCATGTTCATTCCTCCGCTTACTTGGATTCTTTGTGAACCGTGTGCTTACGGCAGAATTTGCAGTGCTTCTTCATTTCCAATCTGTCCGGGTCATTTTTCTTGTTCTTTTTTGTGTCGTAATTTCTCCGTTTACACTCGGTGCAAACCAGAGTAATCTTGACTCGTGCATCATTAGCCATTTAGCGGCACCTCCCATATAAAAATTATTTGATCCGTCCCTCAAACAAGGTTGGGATCCGTGTACCTCCCTCCCGAAAGCACCGAAGCGTCCCTTTTGGGATGGCGCATCACCTCGGTATTTTTCCGCGTCCAAAAGCGGACACAAAGAAAAAGCCCTCTCGCAGAGGTAGTGATATTATACCACATTCTCCCCTGCTTGTCAAGAGCTTTTCCAAATTTTTTTACAATAATATATGTAAATCAAAAAACGATCTCCTGAATTACCCCAAAACGCTTGAAACATTCCACGAATTATGATATAATAGCATTCGAAATTCAACATTTTCATCTGCAAAGGAAACCGAAAAAAACATGAAAAAGATCATTTCCATCATCCTGTTCTTGATGATTCTGATTTTGACACTTCCCTCCTGCCGCGCCGAAAAGCTGAAAATAGAAGATCGCCAATGGCAGATGCGTTACGTCATGCACGTTGAAAACGGCGAGGTTGCAATGGATGCCGTCCGCGAGAAAGACGCCGCGCACCCCAATGCAAAAATCATCAATATGACGCTGTCCGCCGCAAACGGAACGCTCACGCTCACCGACGAAACCAACGGCACCTCCTATGAGGGAACCTATTCGGTGAAGCGCAGAACCCCCGACGGGATCGACTACGAGATCACCGTTGACGGCATCGACGGCTACGCAACGGTTGCCATGACCACCTACGCCGACGGGACCCAAGAACCCACGCTCCCCATCAGTTTGGGAGAATATTCCATGTATTTCTACGCTGATTAAAACAAAAGTGTG
>JAZSMC010000151.1:0-2495 GCA_045535705.1 Eubacteriales bacterium | reverse complement strand
TCGTCGGTTTTGTGCTTTTATTTCTCAAATCCTACCAAAAGTCCGCCCTTTTCGGCATAATAACAGCATAATCCTCGCATGGGCGCGATCTCCACCTGCGCCAACGTAAATTTCTTTTCAATCTTTTCTTTCAGCGATCGCGCCGCCGTTTCGTTTTCACAATGCCCGATCCGAACCTTTCCTCCTTTGAATCCGTAGGCATCAAGATCCGAAACCAAAGTTTCCAACGATCTGGATTCTCCTCTGCATTTATGGGTTGGCTCCAGCGTTCCTTTTTCATCCGCTCGTCCCACCACGCAAATGCCGACCACGCCAACGATCTTTGCAACCAAGGGAGAAACTCTGCCGTTTGCCGCGAAATTCTTCAAGGATCTCAACATAAAGATCAAGCCCGTGCTTTGCGCGTACGCCGCGATCTCCGAGCAGATATCCTCGTACGCCATCCCCGCCTGAACCATCTCTTGCAATTTTTCGATCATCAACCCGATTTCAGGTCCCGCGGAACGGGAATCCAACACGAACACGCGGCTGCCCGCATGCGTTTCCTCATAAGTCTGTTTTGCCACGCAGGCGGAGTTATAGCTGCCGGACAGCCCGCCCGTAATGGTCACGCAGATCACATCGTCCGCTCCCTCAAAGGCTTGCAACCAATCGTGAACGTTGGGGCAGGAGGTTTGAGATCTCCCCTTATATCCGTCAAAGAACTCCACCATTTCCGAAACGCAAAGCGCCGCGTCGTCCACGAATTCCCTTTTCTCTGCGACGATCTTCAACGGAGCGCAGGCAAACTCCACCCCTTTCAATTCCATTATATTCGCGGAAGAATCCGCTACGATCTTAATCTTTCTCATGACTACCTCTCAATTTCGACTTGTTGACAAATCAACATTTAAATTATACCACAATCTTGTTGATTTGTCAATAATTAGACGATAAAAAACGACGGCTTCACAAAAAAATCGTGAAACCGTCATTTTAAAAACATCAATCCAGCAGATTTAAAAACGCATCCGCCGTGTGCTTCCAAGTGTAGTTGTTGATGATCCGATCGTAGCACAGCTTGGTGGCGCGCGCGCGGTATTCGGGTTCGTCCAACACGCTCACCAAAGCGTCGTACACGCCGTCCTCGTGATTGTTGGGAAGAATGATGCCGTAATCTCGGTTCAAAACCACTTCCTTGGCATCCCCCCGTTCGGTGGTGATCACGAAGGCGTTGCAAATTCCCGCCTCCAACACGCAGGTGGGAAATCCCTCGGAGAAAGAGGGCAAGCAGAAAATATCGCTTTGCATCAACAGCGGAACCACCTTCTCCGTGGGGATCTGCCCTACGAAATGAGTGTTCTCACTCTTGATCTGTTCCAGTTCCTCGCGGAGATAGCCGTTCCCCGCCGCCAAAAGATAAACGTCCGATCTGGTTTCGTTGATCCGCTTCACCGCGTTCACCAAATGGTGGATCCCCTTTTCCACGGTGATCCGCCCAACGAAGGAGATCACCACGGCATCCTTCGGGATCCCGTATTTGGCGCGAAAATCACAGCAGGGCGCGGCTTTCAATGCTTCAAACCGCTCCACGTCTACCGCGTTGGTGAGCAACAGCTCCGAGCGGATCCCAAAATGCCGGATCCACTCCAAGGACGCCTTGGAAACCCCCGCAAATTCCTTGCAGTAACGCTTTTCCAAAAACGTGATGCCGTGCTCGAACCACTCGGACAGCACGGTGGTCAATTTTCCCCCCGTATTGAGATGGCTGGAGCCGTGATCCAGCATGATGCAGCGGATCCCCATTTTTTTCGCCAAACGCAGCATATAAAGCGAAATGAAATAGAACCGCATATTCACCAGCATAATGTCAAAGCTACGCTTCCGAAACTCCTTTTTCCAGCGATTCAGCTCTCCGCACGGCTTCAGAACGGGAAAACGCCCGTCCATAAACTGCTTGGTCGGCAACCGAAAAATTTCAAGATTCCCCTGGGATTCATAGTCGGGAACGCCCTCGATCTGCGACGTGACGATGGTCACCCGGTGTCCTCTGCCCGCCAACTCACGGGAAAGATTGAACACGAAATTTTCCACCCCTCCAACGTGAGGCAAATATTGAGAACTGACGATGCAAATCTTTTTTTGCTTTTCCATAGAAACTCTCCAACGTCTTTTTTGAAATCAAGCCCAACGGTCAATCCGCACCTTGCTGATCTCCGCGAGGCGTTTTTTTTCGTTTTCGCCGCTCGGACACCTCGGCTTTGGCTTTTGAAAACAGCTCCCGCAACACGCCCAAGGTCTTTTCGTCGTTGGGAAACAGCTTTCGCAACAGCAAAATAGCAATCGCCACCGAAAGGATCTTTTCGGGAGTCATGGGAATCCAAAGCAAGGTCAGATACGCACTTGCCACGGCGCAAGCCCAGCCGACGTCCAGTAACACGCCCAGCCCCAGCATCACGTACGCCCAACCGTTGGTGATCATCCAGCCAATCCCAAAGCACAGCAGAAAACGGGGA
>JAZSMC010000048.1:0-29700 GCA_045535705.1 Eubacteriales bacterium | reverse complement strand
CTGCGCAATCAGCGTAGCCGCCAGATCCACGTCGTCCAGGTTCACGTCCTCGGATACCGCCATGCTGATCAGAATTCCCTTTGCCCCCTTGATAGAGGTTTCCAGCAAAGGACTGGAGATCGCTTCCTTGGCGGCAAGCTCTGCCTTATCCTTACCGGTGGCGGAGCCAACGCCCATGTGCGCGTAGCCCGCATTTGCCATAACGCTGGTCACGTCGGCAAAGTCCAGGTTGATAAAGCCGGGAACGTTGATCAGATCCGAAATGCTCTGTACGCCGCGGCGAAGCACGTCGTCGGCAATCCCAAACGCGTTGGACAGAGTGATCTTGGCATTGGAAACCTGCTTCAATCTCTCGTTGGGGATCACAACCAAAGAGTCCACGTACTGTGCCAGCTCGGCGATTCCCGCCTCTGCTTGACCCATACGCTTTACGCCCTCAAAAGCGAAGGGCTTGGTTACGATTCCGATGGTCAGAATGTCCATCTCTCTTGCAACTCTCGCAACCACGGGAGCCGCACCCGTTCCGGTTCCGCCGCCCATACCTGCGGTCACGAACACCATATCCGTTCCCTCAAGGATCGAGCGGATATCCTCAATGGATTCCTCTGCGGCGCGCGCGCCGATCTGGGGATTTGCACCGGCGCCAAATCCCTTGGTGATTTTTTCACCGATCACCAACTGATTGGGAGCCTCGGACTTCCGCAGCGCCTGGCGGTCTGTGTTCACAGTCACAAACTCTACCCCTCTGATATTGGTTGTGATCATGCGGTTGACCGCGTTGTTTCCGCCGCCTCCTACACCGATCACTTTAATGTTTACGCCGCACTCCAAGCTATCGTCGTGTTCAAACGTCATTTCTTTTGTCCTCCCAAACTATCAAATCAATCTTTTTTGTCGAAAAGCGGGCAATGTCGCACACTTTTTCATTCTCCTATAATATATTACTATTTTTTTTTAACTTTTTCAAGATGTTTTTCAAAATTTTTTTGAAAATTTACATTTATTTTTTTGAGAGATGTCATTTTTACTACAAAAGCAAAGAAATCCCGCACTGTTTTTGGTGAAAACAGTGCGGGATTAAAATTCATTAACCAGCCATCAGAAATTCGGAATCCAAAACGGGACGGTAGGTTGACCGTTTGACGTCCGAAACGTCAATGACTGCGTAGGCGTCGATTCCGTTTTTCAGCGAAATGATCTCGTTGGCGATCTCCAGCTTGGAGTCCAGATCTCCCACCTTCCCAAAGATCACCCGATAACTGCCGTCCAACACGCAAGAAACCTGAAACTTCTCGGATGCATCCAACAGGTCAACGCGAGCCCCCATCTCTTTGGAATCCAGAAATTCCATTGCTTTTTTTACGTAGCTCAAATCCACGGCTCCGTCCGAAAACTGCAACGGCTCACCTTCGTTGAGCCCTGCGATAGCAGGAAGCTCCAATCGCAGAAGCCCTTCAAAATCCGTTTCGTTTTCGCTGATATCCATAACCTTAAAATCTGCGTCCAGGGACACCCAAAGATCTCCGTACTTCATCCGTGCAACCTCCAATTCGGTCACGTGGATCTTGATCTTAAACGGAGTGACCGTCAACTGAACCTTGACGGGACATTGCTTCTCAATATTGTTTGCCGCAACGCTCCAATCGGTGCCGATGATCTCGGTTCCGATCTCAATTCCCGAAGCAGCGATAATTTCCTCTTGAGTGGTCGTCACCAGATCCCCAACCACTTCGATATCTTTCACCTGAAATGCCGGAAGGAGTAGGAGCAACGCTCCCGTTACCAACACCATGCCGCACAGCACCGCCATGCCGCATCGCAAAAGCTTCAGCCGACGGTTGGTTCTGCGGATCCATTCCATTCGCTTCGGTCTTGCAAAATTTTGCTTGGGTTGCTCCGATTCCATTCGGACTTCTTTCTTCGCTTGATCCATTGTTTCGTCCTTTTCGTTTTCCTTTTATTTTTTGGT
This sequence comes from Eubacteriales bacterium, assembly GCA_045535705.1. Taxonomy (GTDB): domain Bacteria; phylum Bacillota; class Clostridia; order Oscillospirales; family CAG-272; genus UMGS1865. Next base: position 27,731 of record JAZSMC010000048.1, on the reverse strand, counting down.
CATTTCCAAAATCTGCTCCCAGATGGTTCGGTTTGCGTCCTTTTGAACGAATCCGCCGATCCGTTCTTCCATTTTCGCCCGCATTGCGGGATCCTCTGCGAGCATCTTGAAGCACCGTGACAGCTCCCCGTTTTCCAGGTCGGCTTCCTTTACCAGAATCGCCGCGCCATGCTTTGCCAGCGCTTGAGCGTTTCGATGCTGATGATCCGCCGCCACGTGGGGGGACGGGATCAGGATCGCCGCCTTTCTCATCCGCGCTAGCTCGGTCAGCGTCATAGCTCCCGCGCGGGAGATCACCACGTCCGCCGCCGCCATCTGCAAGGGCATATCGTAAACGTATTCCGTTAAAGTGCAATTCTGCAACCGATCCAAGCCCAAGGCTTTGAATCGGGACGCGCATTGGGCACTGTCTCGCTTTCCCGACGCATGCAGAAATCGCATCCGCGGGGACTGCTCTGCCACGCTTTTCATCAACATCAGCATAGCTTCGTTGACAGGCTCGGCTCCAAGGCTTCCCCCAAAAGACAATACGTAAAATTCGTCAGCTCCGATCCCAAGACGTTTTCGGGCGTCGGCTTTGGAATATACGCCAAATTCTCCCCGAACCGGGTTGCCTACCAGAACAACGGGCTTCTTGGTATTCAACTGTTTTCCGGTGTCTTCAAAATTGATCCAGATCCGATCCACCCTTCGTTGAAGCTGTCGGATCGCCAAGCCCGCCTGGGCGTTGGACTCGTGAAGCGCCGTGGGGATCCCTCTCCGCGCCGCTGCCGCCATGATAGGCCAGCAGGCGTAGCCCCCCGTTCCGATAACGATGTCGGGACGGAATTCATCCAGGATTTTCGTAGTCTTCCGTTGATATGGCGAACAGACCGCCAAATAAAGGGCTTTGACATTGGGAAGCAAATGGGAGCGGTCAAATCCCATGGAGCGAACGTGATGCAAACGGTAGCCCTCTCGCGCCACCAGATCGTCCTCTTTGCCACCCTTGATGCCAACGAATTCGATCTTGGCATCGGGACAGTTCCGCCTCACCGTTTCCGCAATGGCAAGCGCAGGATTGATGTGCCCTGCCGTGCCGCCACCCGTTAAAAGCACTCTCATATCATCACCGCCGTTCCGCTCATATTCCAGAGCATGGCGCTGCCGATGCAAAAGGCAAGAGTGAGAATGGTGGATACCGAGTACCAACGGTGATCTCCGCGGAAATACGGAACGAAGCAAAACACCAAAAAGCTTGCCGCCGCCAATGCGAACAGCACCAAAAGCGCGTCACTCAAGCCTTGAAAATGGGTTTGCGCCAGTTTTTCGCCGAACAGCAAAAACCAACCCAAAAACAGTCCCGAAAGCAGTGTGGATGCATAGAGTGCCATATGAAAATGACGGGTGCGTAGCTTTTTCATTGCTTTGTTTCCTTTCTAGAATTTATATCTTTCTGTGTGAGGAATATCTTGAAATGGAAAGAATGATCCCCACCTCGATGATCTGCAAGATCAGTGAAGTGCCCCCGTAACTGAAGAACGGAAGCGAGATGCCCGTGTTGGGCATGGAATTTGTGACCACGGCAATGTTCAGGATCGTCTGAAGCCCCACCTTGAAGGTCAAGCCATAAACCACCAGAGCGCAAAAGGAATTGGGAGCGTGCTTGGCGATGTAAAATCCTCGCCACACGAACATGGCAAACAGCGCGATCACCAAAAACGCGCCGAAGAATCCAAGCTCCTCACAAACGATGGTGTAGATAAAGTCATTCTGCGGTTGGGACACGTACCCGAATTTTTGTCGGCTGTTTCCCAGCCCCACGCCAAACAGACCGCCCGAGCCGATCGCCATCAACCCCTGCAAGGTCTGCCACGCGCTTCCCAAGGGGTCCGCTTGGTCAATGTTGATCCAAGTGTCCACACGGGCTTGGGCATAGTCTGAAACCAGAACCAGTAAGCAAGCCGCGCCAACCACAACGCCGCCGATGGCAAAGATCCAACGGAGCTTGGTTCCACCCATGAACATCACTGAGATTCCGATCATACCGATGATCATGAGTCCCGAAATATGGCGTTCAGCCGCCACCAGAATGGCGATCACACCGATCATCATACCCGGATAGACGATCCCATAGAGGAAACTGCCCCCAAACCGATGCTCGGAACGGATCTTGCCCTCAAACTTGGTCATGTATTTCGCCAACGCCATCACCAAAGCCATCTTGGCGATCTCCGAGGGCTGGATCGTGAAAAAACCAAGATTCAACCACCGCTTGGCTCCGCTTCCCAGATCCACGCCGATCACCAACACCAACAGCAGCATGAGAATGGAGATACCAAACAGGATCAAGCTGAAATCTTCCCAAAAAACAGGGGTACAGAATTTCACCACCACAAAGGTCGCCGCAATTGCCATCAAAAGAAAAATCAGATGGCGAACGATGAAATATGTACTGTCGTCGTGATACTGCTCCGCATAGACTGCGGAAGCACTATACACCATCACACATCCGAACAATACCAGAATGGAAGTGATCAAAAGCATGGGAATATCAGGACTTCCCCTTGCCACGACCGCGTCGTTTTCGTTTTTCAGATCTTCCTCTCCGCCGCGAGGATCCTTGAGAGGCGCAAGTCCCCTCTTTTCCCGAGCGGACGAATGCGAATGAACATTCATAACGGAAAATCCTTTCTGAAAGCGAATTGTTATGAATCAAAGAGAAACCCAAGCCAATAGGCAAAACAGTGCGGCAACCAATGAGAAAACCACCATGATACGGCGTTCCTTCCATCCGCACTTTTCAAAATGATGATGGAGAGGTGCCATCTTAAAGAGCCGTTTGCCGTGTGTGGCACGGAAATACAAAAATTGAAGCAGGCTGGAAAGCATTTCAATAATAAACACTGCCGATGCAAGCAAACCTACCACGGGATCACGCATCATAAAGGCGCTTCCGATGACCAAAGCTCCGAAAAACAACGAGCCCGTATCCCCCATGAATACTCTGGCAGGATGATAATTGTAGACCAAGAACCCTAGCGCCGCACCCACGAGCACCGCTGCCGTCACCGACAGCTGCTCGGACTTCGCCGAAAACGCCCAGACCGCGAAGAATCCGCCGATCACCAGCGTGACCGAGGACGCCAATCCGTCGATGCCGTCGGTGATATTTCCGCCGTTGACGACTCCCGTCAGCACCAAAATGGCAAGAACGTAATACCAAAAGCCAAGGTCAACGGACTTTTCGGCAAACGGGAGAAGCAAACGGGTGTCCATACATCCCGTATAGCTCATCACGCAAACGTAAGCCCCCGACAGCACCAACTGCAAAAACAGCTTCTGCTTGGCGGTCAAGCCCTCGTTTTCCTTTTTGATCACCAGCTTGAAATAATCATCCACGAATCCCACCGCGCCGTTTGCCACGGCATACGCCAAGGTGAGCGCCAACGGAATATAATCCGCAGACCTTCCCGCTACCCCCTTGACGATGAAAAACACAGCCATCACCACCATGGCGGCAAGAATAAATCCGATGCCCCCCATGGTGGGAGTGCCTTCCTTGCTCTTATGCCAACGGGGACCGATATCCAAAATCTTCTGCCCCATTTTGTGTGAACGCAAAACGGGGATCAAAATTCGCTCGGCAACCACGGTCAACAGAAAGACCGATAGAAAGATCGCCGCGAACGTAACCGTAAACCAATCCATGACAGAACCTTAATTTCTTCGTATTTTTAAGTGAAGCATTCTCTTAACGCGGCGATCAGCCGTTCCGCGCCGATCCCTCGGCTCGCCTTGAACAGAACCACGTCACCCGAACGCAAAATTCGGGAGATCTCCTGCGCCGTACGGGCACAAGTGCTTTCATCGGGAGCATCAAGCTCCAGAATTTCTTTCATTCCCATTCTCCGTGCGCCCAAGGCGATCTGTCTGCCTCGCTTGCCCACCGTGATCAATTGACTGATCCCCAGTTCAGCCAGCTTGGCGCCCACGGACTGGTGCATGGAACAGCTATGCGCTCCAAGCTCCAGCATATCACCCAGAACCGCCACGCTTCGCCGTCCCGTTTGCAGGCAATAATTCTGCAAAACTTCCAGCGCCGCCAGCATGGATTCGGGGGACGCGTTATAGCAATCTTCAATGAACGTCCACTCTCCGCAAGCGGTCACGTTTTGACGCAAGCCCGTGGGGGCGAACCGCAGAAGTCCGCGTCGGATCTCATCTGCCGTCATTCCGCTGACGGTGCCAACCGCGAAAGCAAACAATGCCGCGTAAACGTTGTGCCGTCCCATGACGTTGATCCGCAGATCGCGCTCCGTTCCTTTTTTCCAAATCAAGTCAAACAAGGTGTAACCCTGCCCCACCCGTATATTCTTTGCAAAAAAGTCGCAATTTTCTCGTTCCAGGGATACGTAAACGGTTTTGTAACTTTTCCCACCGATCCCCGAAAGCAACGGTTCGTCTCCGTTGAGGATCAAGGTGCCGCCGTCGCGCAGCCCCGAGAGGATCTCCAGCTTGGCGCGGCAGATGTTTTCTCTGGAGCCAAGCATTTCCAAATGGGCGCTCCCGATGTTTGTGATCACTGCGATCTCGGGCTCAGCCACGATGGACAGCCGCTCGATCTCGCCAAATCCGCTCATTCCCATTTCCAGAACCGCCCACTCCGTGTCCTGTGGGATCTCTCCCACAGATAGGGGCATTCCGATCAAGCTATTGTGATTTCCCGGTGTCTTGTAGGTTTTCCAAGCACCTTCCATCACGGAACAGATCATTTCCTTGGCAGTGGTCTTGCCCACGCTCCCCGTCACGCCGATGCCCCGAAAGGGCAACTGCCGACGGTAGGCATTTGCAAACTTCGCCAAAGCCAATTCGCTGTCCTTCACCACGATGGCAGCAGCGCACGACTGCTCCAACGAAGGATTGCTCTGCTCGCAAATAATACATCTGCACCCCGCCGCAAGGACGTTTTCTATATAATCATGTCCACCCACCCGCTCCCCGCGCAACGCGCAGAAAACGGTGGTTTGGTCTGCTTCCCGAGAATCGGTGCAGATCCCTTCAACCAAAATATCACTTCCCCGTTCGTCACGGAGAATCCCATCGCACAGCACCGCCAGAGATTGAGCGGTCATTGCTCCTTTGCTGAATTTGATCCTCATTTTTCAGACCCGTTCCTTCCAAACGTCAATCCGTCATAATCGGTCCGCGTTGTCATTCTGATCTTTTCCCCGTCTTCGTTCCTCAAACGCCGCCATCACGATCTCTCGCTCCGAAAAAGGCGTTTTCCCTTCGCGGTTCAATTCGTACTCCTCGTGACCTTTGCCCGCCAATAAAATGAAATCCTTGGGCTTGGCGTTCAAGACCGCATATCGGATGGCTTCCCTGCGGCTCGGGATCACCACGGGCGTTTGCTTCATACCCGAAAGGATCTCCCCGATGATCTGCTCGGGATCCTCGCTTCTGCTGTTGTCCGAGGTCACGATGGCGCAGTCGGCGTACTGCTCCGCAACCGCCCCCATGAGAGGACGCTTGCTGCGGTCACGGTCACCGCCGCATCCAAACAATACCACCACCCGTTGTCCCTCGGTGCAAAAATCCTTTGCGGTACGCAAAAGCTTTTCCAATGCGTCGGGGGTGTGGGCGTAATCAATAAACACAGTGAAATTTGCTTCGTGTCCCAACCGCACCCGTTCCATCCGCCCTTTGATCCCCAAAAGAGAACCGAGAGCGGTCTTGATGGCGGACGCGCCGACACCTAACTCCAAGGCACAGATGGCGGCTTGCATGGTGTTCATCACCGTGAAATGCCCCGGGATGGGACATTGGATCCGAAGCCGCGCGCTCTTGGAGATCAATTCGTAGTCCACGCCGATCTGACCGTTCATGCGGATCTTTTCAGCATGGTAGGTTTCTCCCCACGAGCAAGCCGAGCAGGTCACGCATTTTCCAACCACGCTTTTTTTCATATGCGGTAAATAAAGCGAATCGGCGTTGAGAATACTGATCTTACATTTTTCAAACAGCTTGGATTTTGCTTCGGCATAAGCATCCATGCTTCCGTGAAAATCCAGATGCTCGGGAGTCAGATTGGTAAAGATCCCTGCTTCAAACCGAATGGGAGCCAATTTCCCAAGAGCCAAGGCATGAGAAGTCACTTCCATCAGCACGTATTCCACGCCGTCCTCTGCCATCTCTGCCAGCATACGGTAAAGTTGAGGGGGATCCGGAGTGGTCATATTGGCTGACGGGTTCTGATCCTTTGGTTCGAGATACCGTCCTGCCGATTCGCACCCCACCGTTCCGATCAGTCCACATTTAAACAGGGCTGCTTCCAGAATGGCGCGCAGCATATGAGTGACGCTGGTCTTGCCGTTGGTACCCGTCACGCCGATGAATTTCAGCTTTTCCGTGGGCTTTCCGTAAAATACGTTATACAGCTCCGCGGATGCCCGACGGGGATCCTCGTGGGAAAGCCGACAAATGCCTTGGGGCAATTCTCCGACAAAATCCGATTGCGTCATCACGCAGACCGCTCCCCGCGCCACCGCATCCGCGATAAACGTATGGGAATCTGTGTGAAAGCCTCTAATACATATGAAAAGGCAATCCGCCGTCGCTAATCGGGAATCGGTCACGATGGAGCCGATCTCCAAATCTCCAAATTCTTTGGGAAACGAAATCTCCGCTCCCTCGCATAACTTCGATAGTTTCAAGGTGATCCTCCCGAAAGCAAAAAGTTTTTCAAATCTTTTTACGTCCGACAGAATCCCACATTCTCATTTACGCGCCGTCCGAAACAGCGCCCATATCCTCATCCTCAAGGGACAGGAACCGAACGGTGATCACCGTTCCCTGCGGCACCACCGTACCTGAAGGAATGGATTGAGAAACCACCTTGACGGAAGTTCCCGTCATATAGTTTTTGGTTCCCTCAATGCGGATATTCAAGCCTTTTTTTATCAATTCACTGTTGGCGGCAGAGGCGCTCTTTCCAACCAGGTCGGGGACCGTTACCGTTTGCGGCTGAATTGCTTCACCGCTCTTTCCCGTGTAAAGGATCAAGGTTCCCGAAGACTTTTCCATCACGGTCCCCTTTTCGGGATATTGCTTCCGAACCACGTCGCTCTCGTCACCGATCACGATGACGTTCAAGTTGGATTTCGTACCCTCACCGTAATGATTCTTTGCATAGCTTCCCGTCATACCAACGCAATTGGGCGTTTCGATGGCGAATTTTTCCAGCTCGGTTTCGCTGTAGACCGCTTCCACGCCCAGATAAGGCAGAATGGTTTCCATGACCTCGGCAACGTAGGGCGCCGCCACCACGCTTCCGTACAGAACGCCGCTGGTGGGTTCATCCACCATGATGATCACGGCGTATTGAGGATCGTCGGCGGGAGCGTACGCTACCGTGGAACAAACGTAGTCCTTACTAACGGGAAATTCATCCAACGCGCCCTCGTATTTGCAGAGCGTGCAAACGCAGGTCACAACGTCCCCATTCTTTTGGGGCAACGCCACGCTGTCGCAACGGGGACATTCTCTTTCTTTTTTCTCCGAGGTTCCCGTTTTGGCGGCAATGCGATAACCCGCAACGTAGGCATTCTTTGCTCCGCCGTCCCCCGAAACACCGCCTTCCAAAATTTGAGATACCGTAGCACACACTTGCGAGCTGACCACCTGGCGACGGACGTTGGTTTCGTAAGATCTGATCACGTTTCCGTCCTTGTCAGTCACCGAGGACATCAGATGGGGCGTCACCAGGTATCCGCCGTTGGCAACCGACGCCACCGCCGTGATCTGCTGGATCAGAGTGACGTTAAAATTCTGCCCGAAAGAATAAATGGCAAGATCCAACTCAGTAAAGTTTTCCTTGGCGGCAACCACACTGGTCCCCTCTCCGGGCAGATCGATCCCCGTTTTTCCCGCATATCCGAATGCAGTGAGATAATTATAAAACTTTTCGGCGCCCAACCGCAATCCCACCGTCATCAGCACGGGGTTGCAGGATTGCTGGATCCCCTTTGTGAAGGTCAAGGAGCCGTGTCCTTGCGTCTTGTGACAGTGGATCTTATGCCCCAGCACCGACTTATAGCCGTTGCACGAAAAGCTTTCGTCCACCTCTACCTCATCTTCTTCCAACACCATGGCGGCGGTCATCACCTTGAAGGTGGAACCCGGAATATACGACTCGGTCAACGCTTTGTTAGACCACATCTGCAACAGAAGCGCTTGCTTGAGATCACCGTATGCTTCACTGTCCGCATCGTACCCGCCCGAATCCAGGATCACCTGGGAATCCATATCCAAGGTCCACGGTGAATTCAGATCAAAATATGGGTACACCGCCATTCCGAGAATGGCTCCCGTGTTCACGTTCATCACGATCCCCGCCGCGCGGTTCTCGCCCCCCGATTCCACGTAAGCCTTTTCCAGCTGCTCCTCAAGCGCCGACTGCACGAAAACGTCCAGTGTGGTGTGAAGATCGTAGCCGTCCTCGGCTTCGATGTATTCTTCGTATTCATAGGGCATCTCGTTGCCTCTGGCGTCCCGCGCCGTAATGAAACGCCCGTTGGTGCCCGCCAGCAACGAATTATAGGAATACTCCAATCCATAAAGTCCGCTGCCGTCGCTTCCTGCAAAGCCGATGACATGAGATGCCAGCGTGGAGTATGGATAATATCTGGTATCGGTGGCTTCGAGATAGATCATTCTCTGAAGACCGTATTCCGCAATGAACCCACGGACTTCGTCAGCCTTTGCTTCACTGACGCCTTTTTTGATGGTTCGGTCCAGATATCGCGTTCGTTCGGTTTCCTTCAAAACGAAATCGTAGGACACACCCAACAGATCGGATAAACGCTTGGAGATCATCTCCGCCAGTTGAATATCCTCTCCGTTCTGATTCTTTTCGCTCTGCTCCTCGGCAATTGAGGACGGCGAAATGAACACGCGATATGTGGTAATATTGGTGGCAATGGCAACGCCGTTGGCATCGTAAATATTGCCTCGGTCAGCCTGCACCTCGGATTGGGTGGTCATCTGCTCGATCACTTTTTTCTGATAGCGATCGTATTCCGCCGTTTGCAGGAACAAAACCCGAAACAACAGCGCCGTAAACAGAATCGCCACCAATGCCAAAAGGATCTTTGAACGTCCAACGATCCCCGAGCTGACAGGCTCCGCGCCGGGCGAAGTCTGCCCTTCATGCTTATTCTGCATTTGATTTCCCCTTCCCATATATGTCGGAAGGGGGGTGGCCCATGGTTTCCGTGAGCCAGCCCCTTGCCTCATCTGTTTGCATCATATGACCAAAACAGAAAAGTTATTCCTTGCCGTTATTTTTTCCAGCCGATGGCGCTGAGGATCGCGGATAGTCCCAACTCTTTGTTCCGCTCTTGCTCGTAAACACGGATATCCTCCGCAGATTTCAGCGACAAATGCTCCATTCTCAGATCATCCTCACTGACCATGCCGTATTCTTCCACGGCGATACGTCGGATCTCCATCAGATCGGCGCTCGCTTCCAGCTTCCCTTCCATATCGTCGATCTCGGAACGAAGGGTGGAGATCTCCGAATTCAGCTTGCTGATCTTGGTTTCGGTATGGGTGATCATCAACGCGCTGGCAACGATCATCATCAGCGAAACCGCCACGGCGATCACAGACGCAAACGCCGAGATCGGCAGTTTTTTGGTTTCCGACGACGTGTCCGCGGATTTGAAGTCAAACCAAAGCGGAATCCGTTTTTTCAAGGTTGCCACCGCTTGTGTTGAAGCCGACTTCAACTCCGCAGCTTCTGCTTGAAAGCGAGTCAACGCAGTGTCTTTTTCTTTCGCAGGCGCATCCGGAATGATGGCAGCGGATTCATAAACCGATACTGCTTCTTCCTCGGGCAATTCCCTCTGTCGGATCTTTCTGCTCTCCTCGGCGTACCGAAGCAGATCGGCGGCATCCATATTGGATTTTCCGCGCTTATAGATCCCATCAACCGCCGCATCGGAAAGCAAAGAAAGCCGATAAGCGCAAGGATCCAATGCCCTCGTCTTTTCTTCGGCTTCCATCATTTGAGCCGCTTCCAGAACGGCGGATTTCGCCAATCCTCTGGAAGCAAACCTTTTGGAAAGCGCAGAAACACAGACCTCTGGCGCAAGATCAGTCGTTCGCGTGTCAAGGACATCTGTTTGATTCATGGCTTTCCTCCTTACATTTATAAAAAGAACGGGGCTTGGGGGGCAAGCCCCGAGGGCGTAATCAACGTAGGCTAGCCTAACTGGGCTACTGCGGCAGCTTCTCCGCCACACGAAGCTTGGCACTCCGCGAACGGGGATTTTCCTCCAATTCCGCCGCACTTGGTAAAATGGGTTTTCTCGTTATGATCTTTACCTTCGGCTTCTTTCCGCACACACAAACGGGAAAGCTCTTCGGGCAGGTACAGCCCGACGCCAGATCGGCAAAGGTCTGCTTCACGATCCGATCCTCTAAGGAATGGAAGGTGATGATGGCGATCCTTCCGCCCTCTCGGAGCAGATTCACCGCCGAGCGAATGGCGGGCTCGATCACGTCAAGCTCCGCATTCACCTCGATACGCAATGCCTGGAAGGTACGTTTTGCCGGGTGGTGCCCGCCATCCCTGGCGGCTGCGGGTATGGCCCCTTTTACGATCCGAACCAGTTCCCCTGTGGTGCGGATCGGCGCCTGCCCGCGTGCCTTTAGGATGGCTGCGGCGATACGGCCCGAAAACCGTTCTTCCCCGTATTCAAACAGGATCTTCTTGATCCGTTCCTCTGAATACTCGTTTACAACTTCATACGCGCTCAATGGGTTTCGCAGATCCATTCTCATATCCAGCGGCGCGTCTGCCTGATATGAAAATCCTCTCTCTGCCGTATCCAACTGATACGAGGATACGCCGAGATCCAAAAGCATTCCGTCGATCTCTCGGATCCCCAAGGTCTGACAGACGCTTTCCACTTCTCTGAAATTACTTCTGACGACGGTTGCGCGTTCCCCATAGACAGCCAACCGCTCGGTGGCGGTCTTCACGGCGGCTTCGTCCTGATCCAACGCGATCAGTCTGCCGCCCTCGGTCAATTGGGACGCAATGCAGGAGCTATGCCCCGCACCGCCTGCGGTTCCGTCAATATAGATTCCGTCGGGACGAATGGCAAGCCCATCCATACATTCCCATAACAGTACGGATTTATGGGAGAATTGAATTTTTTCTTCCATATATACCATTCCCCTTCGTTCGTTACAATCCCAAGGACTCCAGCTCCGCCAGCATTGCGGACACGTCTTCCTCGGACTTCATGCGATCGTAAGCATCTTCCGCCCAGATCTCCGCGTAATCAAAGCACCCCACCACAACGGCAGAGCCATCGATTCCCGCGTACTCCACCAGTTCCTTCGGCAAAGTGATCCGCCCTTGAGAGTCGGGCGATACCTGCACCATAGATGAGCTTAAAAAGCGAAGCACCTTTTCCTTGAGCGTACGGTTTTGTTTCAGGATCGGCTCCAGATACGCTTCCCATCCTGCCAAAGAATACACCTTCAGACAAACGGTTCTCATATCCTTCGCTACAACGAAAGTTTCACCGAGATCCTCGCGCAGCTTGGCGGGGATAAAGAGTCTGTTTTTGGTGTCAATATTGTGTCTGTACTCACCGCCGAACATTACGACGACCTCCTGTTCTTTCGATTTTAGGTTGGCAACGTTCAAATGGATCAATTTTGCTCCTAAAAGCACCATTTCGCTCCACTTTGCTCCACTCTGTATATATTATAAATGATTTTTCCAAAATGTGCAAGAGGTTTTGCAAAATTTTTTTCGATTTTTTTGATTTTTTTTTGCAAAAGACGACAAAAACGAAAAAAAACGCTTCTCAAGCGTTCAAATCCAATTTTTTTCAGTTTCGTCGGCTCCGTTTATCGCTTTTCCCCTCTCCGTTTTCCTTTTCTCGACTTTTTTCAAATTTCTTTTTGCGCTCTTTGAAAAAATAAACGATTTTCTCGTCAGAAGTTTTCAAAATCGCTTGACTGGATTTCCAAATTATGATATACTAAAGGTAACAATGATACAATGAGAAAGAAGGATCTTCATGGAACAGAATCAAAAATCCCCTCACGTTTTGAGAGATGAGCTTCGCAGGCTCCGTCAAAGCCTGAAGGAACAGGAAAAACTGCAAACAGGACGGACACCAACCGTTTGCAGCGACGAATCCATTGAGGAAATGATTCGTCTGCGTCCCAAAAAGACGTCGGATTTTTATAGCATCCCGGGTGTGGGCCCTGCCTTCGTGGAGCATTACGCCCAGGCTTTTTTGGCGGTTTTAAATAATGGAAACGGAAATCGCTCGGTCAACAATTCCACCGTGGAAACCTTGCGGGAGCTTTCCAAAAAGCTCATCAACATTACGAGAAACAACCGCATGCTCTTCATGCCGAAGCTATCGGCAAAATACGCAGTGGATCTGTTTGATACCGCAAGTCGCTACGATCCCATGGAAATTCTGTTTGGGGACGGCTCGCCCGTAACGGTGGCAGACATCTCCGCCCAGGATCTTCCCAAAGCAGATCCCGCCAGAGATCGCTACCGCAACCTCACCAATCTGCTTCGGGAAACGGTTCGGGATCTGCGGGACAAGGGACAAAACGATCTCTACATCGGCTATCCCTTCGTTCAGGGAAATCTGGTGAACGGCGAGTTCGGCATCCGCGCGCCCTTGTGTCTGTTCCCCGTTACCATGGAGCGCTCCACGGCGGGGATCACGGTCAGCGCCGACCCCACCCGTGACATCGTTCTGAACGGCACGTTGATCCTTGCCCACGACAAATTCAATTCCATCACCACGCCCCTGCCCGATTGCGTGTTGGAAGAAGTATCCCCCGATACCTTCCTGCAAACGGTGATCGATTTCTACGCTGACAACGACGTTCGCATTGATCCCACGGGTGCCGATACCTTGAAAAAATTCACCGAGTACGTGGGAGAATCCTTCCCCAAGTACGCCCGAGGCACCCTGAAGATGGTTCAGAACATCGTCATCGGAAAATTCCCCGCTTATTCCAACTCCATCCAAAGAGATTTTGACCAGATCCTGGATAAGGGATTGATCAACAAGCTGGTGACAGATCTGGTTTCCGATTACGGAGCTACCGACTTCTATTCCGATGATTCGGGCACAGACGAGCTGAACCAGCCCGACAAGCCCCTGTCTATCCGCGAGCATTCGCTCACCTATATCAACGCCCTCAACAATTCCCAGGAAGCGGTTCTCCACACCATGGACACCCAGGACGAATTGGTGGTGGAAGGCCCTCCCGGCACGGGGAAATCCCAAACCATTACCAGCCTGATCACCCAGTTTGCCGATCAAGGCAAGACCGTGTTGATGGTATCCGAGAAAAAGACGGCGCTGGACGTGGTGTATTCCCGTTTGGGCAATCTGTCCCGTTACGCCATGATGCTGGACGATGCTTCCAATAAAAATCTGTTCTACGGACAACTGGAGCGTCTGCTGTTCAGCACCGACAGCAATGCGCCTCTCACTGCCCCCGATCTGACCGCCATCTCTCAAGAAATCGACATGAACGTTTCCATTCTGGAAAACATTGCGGACAAGCTCTTTACCGCCAACAGATTCGGCGTGGCGCCCTACCGCCTTTACATGGAAAGCCGTCGGATCAATCTGGACAACCACGAGCAGATCAAGACCTACAAGACCATCCGCAGTCTGATCAAAATGGCGCCCGAGATCCTCAATCTCAAATACGACGAGGTTTCTTCCATTCATAAGACCTTCGCCAACAGCCAGCTCACCGACAGCCTGGATCTCTATCAGCTCACCATCGAGCGCTATCCCTGGTTCCTCAAAATGCGGGACGATCTCTCCAACTACGATCTGATCCTGCTCTCGGACACCATCGACGAAATGATCCTCAAGATCGACGAATGGAGAACCTACTCCTTCCTGAAGCGTCAGTCAAGCCGTCAGCGGTTGGTGAAGGACATTCAGCAAAGCACGAAGGAATATTTCCCCAAAGCAGGAAATTACGTGGTTCGATTGATGATGGAACAGCCTGAAGCGGTGAAGCAAAGTCTGAAGGAATACACCCACGGTTACGCCAACATCAAGCCCATGGTTGCCGCCTTGAGCGCCAACGAGAACACCTATCTCACGGTGCTTCGCAAGATCCACAAGATCTGCGGCGGCTCGGTGATCGAATGGAACGACGAGCTTTACAACACCCTGCTCTTTGAGCATATCCAGAGCTTTGAGATGGAAAACCGCACGCTGATGCCTCAAGTGGATTCCTTTGAGAGGATCATCAACGCCATCGAGCGCGCCATCAACGAAAAACAGACCATCACCCGTCAGCGCCTCACGGGCGTTCTGTCGGACAACCTGAAATTCATCACCGCATCCAAGCGCAAGGGTGAGATCAGCCGCGCCATCGAGAGCAGGCGCCGTGCCAGTGTGTCCAAGTTCGTGCGGAAATTTGATTTTGAGCTGTTCAAGGGCATCAAGATCTGGCTCATGACGCCCGACGCGGTTTCGGAAGTGTTGCCGCAACAGAACGGTCTGTTTGATCTGTTGATCTTCGACGAGGCTTCCCAGCTCTACATTGAAAAGAGTATTCCATCCATCATCCGCGCCAACAAGGTGGTGATCGCGGGCGACCACAAGCAGCTCCGTCCCGCCAGCCTTGGCGAAGGAAGAATTGAATTGAACGAAGATCTTCTGGACGAGGATGCAGAGATCTCGGCGGCACTGGAAGAAGAAAGCCTTTTGGATCTGGCGCGCTTCCGCTACCCCGACATTCTGCTCAACACCCACTACCGTTCCAAATACGAGGAGCTGATCGACTTCTCCAACTACGCATTCTACAAAGGCAGGCTATTCGTGGCGCCCAATACGGACACTCCCGAAAAGCCCCCCATCGAGGTGCATTTGGTAAGCGGCGCGGTCTGGAACAACCGCACCAACCGCGTGGAAGCCGAGAAGATCGTTGCGCTGATCAAAGAGTTTTTCAAGACGAGAAAGAACAACGAAACCTTGGGCGTGATCTCCTTCAACGCATCCCAACGGGATATGATCTACGATGTCATCGACGAGGAGTCCCTCAAGGATCCCGCCTTCGGTACCCAGATCCGCGCCGAAATGGCTCGCAAGGACAACGGCGAAGACACGGGACTGTTTGTGAAAAACATTGAGAGCGTACAGGGTGACGAGCGCGACGTGATCATGTTCTCCATCGGTTACGCCAAGAACACCAGCGGACGGTTGATGCACAACTTCGGCTGGCTGAACCAGAAAGGCGGCGAAAACCGCTTGAACGTTGCCATCAGCCGCGCCAAAAAGAAGATCCACATCGTCACGTCCTTCCGCCCTGCCGAGCTGTCTTTGGACGACGCCAAGAACGAAGGTCCCGTGATCCTGAAAAAATATCTGGAATACGCCTTCGCCGTCAGCAACAACGACAAAGAGGACGCAGAACGGATCCTTCGCTCCTTCGGTGAAACCTTCGGGATCGTTCCCGCCGCAGTGGAAACCGACTTCGCCCAAAAGGTTGCCGACGCGCTCCGAGAAAAGGGCTACGACATCGACACGCAAGTGGGTATCGGCGGCTACCGCATTGATATTGCAGTGAAACGCAACGGGAAGTATATTCTGGGTATTGAATGTGACGGCAAGCTCTACGCTATCTCCCGCTCTGCTCGCGAACGTGACTACCACCGCCAGAAGTATCTGGAGTCCCGCGGCTGGCACATCAAGCGTATCTGGAGCATGAACTGGTGGCGCGATCCCGCTCACGAGGTCCGATCACTTTGTGCTTTGATTGATAGTCTGTAAAAGATCGCGGACTCTGTCCGCACCTGCTTAAGGAACTTTTGAAAAAAGTTCCTTAAGCATCCTCAAAACTTTTAACGAAAAAGCTACCCTCGGTAGGTCGTGCATTGTTCGCACATCCTACAGAGGGTAGCCTATTATTTTCCTCGTTGAAGGTTTTTGGAATTCTTAAAACCTTTTTTTAAAAAAATTTTAAGCAGGTGCGGACAGAGTCCGCGACCTTTGTGTGGGCAAAGCCCACAACCTTTCACCATGACGTTACTTAAGCCTGATTGTATTCTTCCTTGATCTTTGCGGCGAGGTTGGCGGGGACGACATCGTAACCCGTTACTTTGAACTCAAAAGAGCCTCTGCCTTGCGTCATGGCGCGGAGAACGGTGGGATAATCCATCAATTCAGCTTTGGGCGCAATGGCTTGCACAACGGTGTAACCCTTGCGCGCGGCGGGCTCCATGCCCATCACGCTGCCGCGGCGCTTGTTGAGGTCGCCCATCACGTCACCCACCAAGGATTCGGGAACGGTGATGTTCAGATCGCCCACAGGCTCCAGAATCACGGGAGCGGCTTGCTCCAAGCACTTCTTGTACGCCAGAGATGCGGCAGTTTTAAAGGAAAGCTCATCCGAGTCAACGGCGTGATAGGAACCGTCGTAAAGATCGGCAGAGAGACAAACCATGGGGAATCCTGCGGCACCTTTCGCCATAGCGTCCTGCAATCCCTTTTCAACGGCGGGATAGAAGTTCTTGGGAACCGTACCGCCAACGACGGAAACGTTAAAGGTCAAGCCTTCTCCCTCACCGGGAGCAAAACGGATCTTCACGTGTCCAAACTGTCCCGAACCGCCGTTTTGCTTCTTATGCTTGCCTTCCACGTCCACCGACTTGGTGATCCTTTCGCGGTATGCGATCTTCGGAACCTCAAAGCGAACATTCAGACCAAAGCGCGCCTTCAGCTTGGCGGACAGCACTGCCAGGTGCATTTCGCCCAAGCCATAGATCAGGAGCTGTTTGGTTTCGGCATCATTCTCAAATCGGAGCGTGTAGTCTTCTTCCACCATTTTGGTGATGCTTTGCGAGATCTTACCTTCGTCGCCCTTGGAAACGGGAATCATCACCTTTACCATATAAGGTGTCGGGAACGTAATGGGCGCGTACGCCAGCTCCTTGTTCCACGTCAAGGTATCGTTGGTGTTGGTGTTGGTCAGCTTGGCGACCATACCGATGTCGCCGCAAGCCAACTCCTCAACCTCCACCTGCTTTTTACCCTTGATGGTGTAGATATGTGCAAATTTTTCAGCGTCGCCCGTGGTGTTGTTCTTCATGGTGAGGTCACGCTTCAGCGTTCCGCCCATCACCTTGAAGAAGGACATCTTTCCAACGAACGGATCCGCCACGGTTTTGAACACGAACACGGAAGGCTCACCCTCGGGTGAGATCTCGATCTCGGAGCCGTCTGCCAAAAGCTCGTTTTTCTTGGCAGTGTGACGCGGGAAGGACTCGGTAATCTTATCCAGCATGGTCCAAACGCCCCACAGCTTGGTTGCGGCACCACAGAACACGGGAACGATGTCACCGTGAATGATGCCCTCGTGAACAGCCGTGATGGCTTCCATATAGGAAATTTCCTCACCCTCAAAATATTTCATCATGAGGTTTTCGTCGGTGCTGGCAACGGCTTCCATCAGCATATCGCGATATTTTTCAACTGCTTCCTTGGATTCCTCGGGAATCAGCTCCACGCTGTGGCGTCCGTTGTTGTCAAACACGTGAGCGCTCTGATCAATCAGATCGATGGCACCCACCACTTCTCCGTTTTTCACCATGGGGATGGTGAGAGGACAAACGTTTTTACCGAAGGTATCGTGCAGAGCGTCCAGCACCCTTCCGAAGCGTGCTTCGTTATCGTCAAATTTATTGATGAAGAAAGCGCGAGGCAGATTTGCGTCGGATACGTAATCCCAAGCCATTTCGGTTCCAACCTCAATTCCCGCTTTGCCGTCCACCAGAATAATGGCGCTATCGGCAACGCGCAACGCCTGAAGCACTTCCCCGTTAAAATCCAGATAACCGGGGGTGTCGATCACGTTGATCTTGACATCCTTCCACATCATGGGAGCAACAGCCGCGGAAATAGAGAACTTTCTGGAGATCTCCTCGGGATCGTAATCGCAAACGGTGTTACCCGCCGTAACATTTCCCAGTCTGTCGGTTTCTCCCGTAATATAGAGCATCGCCTCTGCCAGAGAAGTTTTTCCGCTTCCCCCGTGTCCCAGCAATGCAACGTTTCTGATATTCTTGGTTTCGATCTTTGCCATGGTAGTAACCTCATTTTATACCTTTCTTGAATTTCTTAACGAAAAACCGCACAAATAAAATTCATATTTCATTCGTTTTTTGGATGTTTTTTCTCCGTTACCAATATTATATCATACCAAAATCTGTTTTTCAATAGGCATTTTCAACTTTTTCAATGACTGATCGTAAAAAACAAATGACTTTTTTTGTAAGAAATAACCAATCGGCTTTATTTTAGAGAAAGCTACGGATTCAGGGGGATCACGGGGATGCCGTAGCTGGCGGCGTACTGTGCGGCGTAGGAGCCAGAGGGACAGGTAAATTTCAGTGCCGAGGAACAAAGCTCAAAGGCTCCGTACTCTATGGACTGCACCGAGGCGGGCAGGATCACGGAACGCAAACGGTAGCTGCCGTAAAAAGCAAACCAATCCACGCTGATCACTCCCGATGGAATCACGACCTGCTCCGCAGAAGAATTTCGGAACGCCCCTTCCCCAATCCCCACGACGGGAACTCCATCCAGCGTGGCGGGAATTTCCGCCAGAGAATCCTCTCCGAGATAAGACGTAATGATCGCTCCGTTTTCTGTCAGCGTATAAGAATAGAGCGATTTTGCCGACGTATCGTTTGTTTTTTCGTCCGATTCTCCCTTGGACACTTCCAATTCGGCGATGAGCGCTTCCAGCTCGTCGATCTTTTTCTCATAGGCATCCGACTGTTGGAGCTGTGACGTTCGCAACGTTTCCAATTCCTGCTGTAATTGCAGGATCACTTGACGGTAGGTTTGCAATTCCGTTGAGGATTCTTGTGTGGCGGACTGGGTTTCCTGGGGTTCCGAGGATTGGGACGGCGCGCAACCGTTGAAAAGCAGCGCACAGACAAGACCTGATAAGAGTATTTTTTTCGGTTTCATGTTCCATTTCCTTTCTTCTTGTAATTTGTGACCGCGGTTATATGGTATCACAAACCCAAGGTCGAATACAAGAAAAAAATGACGGCGAAAAAATTTATTCCCGTATATGACCGTAAAAAGGCACTTATACTTGATTTTTTCAACGTTTTGAGTACAGTAGGTTCGGAATATTTTCTGAAGAGGAGCGCCATCATGCCTTTTCAAACCATTGACTACTGACTGGAGCAACCGACACACTGCGGATTTTCGCACTACCAATCCCACCATCTTCCACTAAACGGTAAAAACACACCTTTTACCAACGCGTATTTTTCATTGAATTTATTTCATACTAAAAAGAAACGCTTGGGGGGCAAAAATGGAGATTTTCAAGGTCATTCTCACCGCACTGTTATCGGTGGCAGCATTATTTGTAATTACAAAAATCATGGGACATAAGCAGGTGGCACAGTTAGACTTTTTCGACTACGTCAGCGGCATCACCATCGGCTCTATCGGAGCCGAGCTGGCTAACGAGTTGGAGTCGCCCGAAAGACCCTTGATCGCATTGGCAATTTACGGTCTTGCATCCCTGTTGCTGAATCTGCTGGCTCATAAAATCCCACGCACAAGAAAATATATCAACGGCACTCCCACCATTCTCATGGATAGAGGAAAAATATATCGAAAGAATCTTCATCAGGCAAAGCTGGATCTATCCGAATTTCTGTTGCTTTGCCGCGAGCAGGGATATTTTGATCCGAACGAGATCCAAACGGCAATTTTTGAGCATAACGGGAAGCTGTCCATTCTTCCCAAGGCGGCAAATCGCCCCGCAACGCCCGAAGATCTGAAGATCACTGCAAAACCCACTCACATTGGCGTGGAAGTGATCATGGACGGACGCGTGATGGGTGAAAATCTATCTCGCATGGGACGTGATGTGAACTGGCTTACAAAGCAACTGAAGGATCAAAGCTACAAAGTCCCCAAAGAAATTTTCCTCGGAATCTACCATCCGGAGGAAGATCGAATAACATTTTATCCAAACGAGTGAGTGGCGCATATACTGATACCAAAAATAAATGGGAGGTAACGGTATGCGAAATCGTAACTGCGGAGGTGTGCATCCCGAAATACGGGATTTTGGACCCGAACCGCTGATTTTTAATATCAACCATGCAACTACGATGAATCAAAATTTCCGCACCGTGATCTGGACGGGACAGGACCTGCAGCTCTCACTCATGAGCATTCCCGTTTGCGGGGACATCGGCGTGGAGATGCACCCCGACGTAGATCAATTTATCCGCGTGGAAAGCGGTCGTGCCAAAGTATATATGGGAAACTGCCGCAATGCGCTTCGTGAGATGGGCTGCGTGGATGGGAATTACGCCATTATTATCCCTGCCGGAACGTGGCATAATATCGTCAATGCGGGAAACTGTCCCTTGAAGCTTTATTCGCTTTACGCGCCGCCCCAGCATCCCTTTGGAACAATCCATCTTACGAAAGAAAACGCAGACCACGAGAGTCATTGATGAAATATGAATTCGTTGGAATTGACAAGCGCAGTAACGGCACTTGCCAACGCTCTTGCTCACAATCTAACGCTTGACGAGATCACCCTTTTGGCAAGTATTCTCGTTCAGATCAGCGATACGCTCAACACCATCGTGGCACGGGAAAATTTGTGTATGGTCAGGAATCCGAACGGGGCTGCGTCATTGGCACAGCCCCTGCACAAAAAATCCGACGGTAGGCTTTTTTGACGCGCGGGATTTGCGGTTTTTGCCTGCGAAGCAGGTGAAAATTGCGGTGTTTAATCACAAAGCCAAAACCACAGGTGAGTCGCCTTATGCGTTTACGCATTTGACTCACCCCCTTTTATAGCAATTTGATCCTGTTTTCTCAAACCTCAACAAACCTTCATCCCGCATTTTTCCACAGCCACCACATCGTTGAGAAGCGCACCGCTTTCGGGGGCAATGTAGGTCTCTCTAAAATTCCGCCTGCATTACTGCGACGGACTTGGCGATTTTTTGTCGGCGTGTCCTATGGATGCCATCAGCTTTGAGGTGCGCGAAGCCTCAGCCTGCAATGAGGCGGCTGTGCTGAAATCCAAAGTGCAAAAGCAGAATACACTTCCCTGCGGCTGTTCCGAAGCACAATCCAAGTCTATTCAGCGAGAAGAACATGCTTATAGTACCGCAATCGGAAAAAGATTGGAATAAAGCAACATATTGACAAAAAATTCACCCCCAACGACTATTCTCCCGTTATTTTGGGAACAATAGCATTGAAACCAAAATTTAGGGAGGTTAATATGTTCAAGCATGAAAAACAGTTATTTCACCCCGTAGAGGTGGAGCGGGCGAATCCG
Organism: Eubacteriales bacterium; assembly: GCA_045535705.1. Taxonomy (GTDB): domain Bacteria; phylum Bacillota; class Clostridia; order Oscillospirales; family CAG-272; genus UMGS1865. The sequence goes on along the minus strand of JAZSMC010000048.1, from coordinate 6,326 downwards.
CAGTACGCAGTGCTACTCCAAGAGCAACTTGGAGGCGGTAATGGCGAGCTAAAAGCGGCAATGCAATATATGTCCCAAAGCTTCAGAATCAAAGATCCCGAAATCAAAGATCTTTTCCTTGATATTGCAGCCGAGGAACTGGGGCATATGGAGATGGTGGCACAGACCATCAATCTGCTGAACGGTCACAACGTAGATGCCTTGGCAGTGCAAGCGGGGGAAGTTCAGACTCACGTGCTGCTGGGGCTGAACCCCGGACTCATCAATTCGTCCGGATATTCCTGGACGGGAGATTACGTTACCGTTACGGGTGACCTTTGCGCCGATCTGCTTTCCAATATTGCTTCGGAACAGCGCGCCAAGGTGGTGTACGAATATCTCTACAGACAGATCAATGACAAAAAAGTCCGCGAAACCATTGATTTTCTGCTCAATCGAGAGGAAGCTCATAATCAGATGTTCCGTGACGCCTTTAATAAGGTACAAGAAACCGGCTCCAACCGTGATTTTGGAACCACCAAGGCAGCGAGAATGTATTTTTCCATGTCCAATCCGGGACCAAACGCCTTTGCTACGGGGGAAACTCACGCACCGTCCTTTCGATAAAGGCACCGTTAGAACTTTCAACACTTGAAAATCGCATAAATTTTTCTTCTCCCCTCGCGTACCGCAAGGGGAGATTTTCACGACATCTCCATAGCAAAGCAATCCTTGCGTGGGGGATACAATTCAAATCTTGAACAGTAGACTTGATAAAATTGGGATATTTAACGGTAAAAAAATTTCCATTCCGCGAATTCGCCACCTACCATTGATATTTCTACAAACTTTTTTAAAAAATTTCAAAATAGGGCTTGACAAACGTCCCTCAAAGTGGTATAATATGCAAGTACGCAAAAAACGTACGATCTGGGTGTGGCGCAGCTGGTAGCGCGCTACCTTGGGGTGGTAGAGGCCGCAAGTTCAAGTCTTGTCACTCAGACCAAAAATCGGGAGTCGTAAGATTCCCGATTTTTCTTTATTTATCTCGCAAATCCTCTTGAAATCTCGCGTTTTCGCAATATAATCAATGGGCTTGTTCTTCCCTGCTTTCGGGGTTGAGCAAGCCCATTTTTCGCCTTTGACCACATATTTGACCACTTGCGGAGATTTTTGCACCTTTCTCGGCTATAAAAAGTGCAAAATTTGCACCTTCGTTTTGAGGCGAAGGTGCAAGTTTTTAATTACTTACTTGTTATATCAATTTCTATTTGCTTTTTGAAAGACAAGATTTCTGATGCTTTAATATAGTAGCCTAGGTTTACCATTATTTTCGTCGCTGCAGATATTTTTTGCTGAGTGGGTATTGTTTGAACAATCAGTTCGCCAGATGCCGAATACTGTGGCCCCGCAAATAAATATCCAATCAAAATCAACCTAGATTGCCCTAAATATGTATTTCCTTTTTTATCTTTATAACCGCCTTCGTTCAATATATATATCGGCGATCCAGAGGAACCTGGGAAGCATGCCATATCTACTATTCCGATTCCTTTATTGTTAAAATCAATAGCTGGATGATTTGCTGTAAATCCTTTTCTAAAGATAGGATAATTATTAACTTGATCCCACAATCCTATGGGATAGCCAACCATCACAAGTTCTTCTAACGCGCTGAGTTCCTTTAGTTTTTCCGAATCATATATCAAAGATTCATCATTTGCGATATAAAAGACTTCCTTTTTCAACTTCTGCTTAATTTCTTCAAACAATGGATTAACATAGCAGTAGCATATATCCAGCGTGTCGTGAAAGATCCATTTCGTAGTATATGTTATTTGAATGTTTCCGTCGGGCTCACCGATATTATTTTTAGTATGAACAAAAAAAGTAGTTGTTTCATTGCAGTTGTAATTTACAACATGTTTGTTAGTGATTACCACGGGAACTATATGCCCATTCACATTAAAATTGAAGTATGAGCCTGTTCCGCAAGAACCGTCGCTAGCGACAATCCTTATTGTGTTATACATCATTTGCTCAGATACACTTTCGGGTTTCATTTCTTTTCCTCCTATTTTCCACTTCAATCTACTTTATAATATTCGAATTTATATCGATCTGAAGAAAGCATCATTTGGTACACAGGAATGTGTTTTTTCTTGGCTATCTCTATAACCCTTGCTTTTGCAGACTCTTCCATATTCGCTCCCAAAAAGACCTTTCGAGCAGAAGGTAACTTCATTGTCGGCCTCTCCATATCCATACCGATGATTCTCCATTCACGTTCATACGACCAGTCCGGGCTTTTGAAAAGCAAACCATACACTATGCTTTCGACTACCTCCATAGGCATCTTTCCGGTTTTATAATACGGAAGCATTATTTTGCTATTTGTCAAAACACGAGACAGCAACGGCCTTTTCTCCGAATAGATAACTGGCAACAACATTATTTTCGCCATATTAAGATCGGGATATCTTTTCACCATCGTGTGAGTAAAATCATATTCCAAACAGAATCCAAAATGTTTGTTGGCATAATGAGACCACATCAACGGTGAGTCCATTCTTTCACTGAGGCATGTAACTCTGCACTTTTCTGAAATCATTTTTCTACATTTCACCATAGCAGAGTTGCTTGCTTCGCCAAACTTCTGTTTTACCTCGGACAACTCAGGAAGCACTTCGCCTCCAGTAAATGCTTTGAGCAACATCTCAAAAAAATCAAAAGACTGAAAAGCATCTGTTCCGCTACCGTTCATGAAACTATCGGGCTTCGTTTCAACCCTCAACTTCATATCATGCTGTGTAGCATTGATAATCCACTCGCTATTTTCGGGATTTTCTAATGAAGATTTAGTGTATTCTCTAAATGTCTCATTGGAAAACATTATATCTATGATAGCCTGTTGATCTGCTACTGTTAATTGGTTCTTCACTAACTTGACAAGCAAGGGTATGTTTTCTTCTTTAGTGAGTAGTTCCATAATCTCGGAGATGTATTTTTGTCCCATTGCATCATCAGATAGCGAAGGGGAAATTGTTGGAATCAAAGCCGATATGAACACTTTGAGCTCATCGTTACTCATATCATCTATAGAGATTTCTTTTTCCGTACCATTTCCGAAAAATATGTTGATTGCCTTTTTCATCTGAGGTGTATATTTGCCTTGCCTTTTCATATTAGCAACAAGCAAATCTTTCATCATTTGATTTTGAGAGAAGCCCATATAGCAGTCGAACGGATCGTTAAATAATGCCGGATCCTGAAAGAACAACTCATCGTTCTCAAAATTATCGATGTTGTAATCAATTGTGTCTTCTGTGCGCTTAGATTCTTCACATACATAACAATACTTGTAATACGTCCTATTCATGTATGGCATCTTTTTCGCCATAAAAGAGTCTGCATCTTTGGAGTCGCCAAAAAAGATATTATGTATAAACGGCTTAACCCATGATGTTTCTAAAATTTCGTCTTCTCTCATAATTCTCCTTTTCTTTGTTTACTACGCCGCAAATTTTGAGGCGTTATTCTTTGTTATGAAAGAGGCGATTCTCGCAAAAAACGAGAATCGCCTTTATGGAACATTACTCAGAAAGAGCCTTATTGAGTGCCTTTATCCATTTCAAATCATTGGACTCAAACTTTGCAATAAAGTCCATAAAATTAGTGCTGCTCGTTGTCTGATCTCCACGGTTTATACCGGCAATTCTAACCTTCATCGTCTCATAGTTGGTCCGGGTAATCTTTCTGCAAATCGCTTTAACTTGATCTTCATGAGCATCATAATCCGCAACTCCAGTCAAATCGTAAATCAAAGGAGCATTTGTCCTTTTCGACTGTGTGGTTAACATTACATCTCCAAAATGTGAAAGAATGATCTGCATGGTACACGGATTAGCAAAAATCACCACCTTGCTTGATGCAGAGTTCTTGTTGTGAAACTCGTTAATTTTCCTTTTGACTTGCGCATATTCTCTGTACGGAGCTTTATCCGTGTCACAGAAAACAAGAATCGCTGAATAGCTATTATTGTTATATTCGTTCTGATATCTCGGGAATATATTGGACGCACTTTTTACGTTTATGGGGACAAAGTCATAAACATCTTTCCATACTCGTAATTCCTCAAGTCGGTTTATATAAGAATGATCCTCTAACCCCTCACAGATAATGCAGATTTTCTGTTTTTTACTGATTTGAGGAAGATTAGCCATTAGCGAATACCTCCTCCAAAGTCTTGAACAGATCCGGCTCTGGGAGCGCACCAAATACGCCCATGCGATATCTATCTATCAAATCACTTACTCCCCTTACACCGTCTTTTTCGGATGTGAATTCTGTTAAGGAGTACAGATATGCATTATCTCTGTCTTTATGAGCAAACCAAATTTGGTCTTTTCTGAACAGGTTTTGGCAATCCAGCAAGGAAACATCATGCACCGTACAAATCAACTGAGCTTCTGCATTCAGTTCATTATTGAAGAGTGCAACAATTGCTCGGGTAAGTTTAAAGTGCAAACTGTTATCAAGCTCATCTATTACCAATATCTTGCCATTTTCAAGTGCATCAATTACATAACTTGCAATTGCTGCAATTTTCTTGGTTCCGGTCGAATCAAATATAATACTCGGTACAATTTTTCCCTTATATACAGATGCTAAATGAAGCATTTCCATAATAGGTGCCGCTACATTCAATGCATTTTCCTGAGGCTTTACATTTTCTTCGGGCAGATCAATCCTGACCTTTAATTCATCATCGCTCAGGTATTTGTAATCGTCCATTGACAAATCGGCATTCAGAATGAAGTTTACTATCTTGGTTTTCTTCTCATCTGACATTTTCAGCATATCAATCGTTTTCTTAAGAGGAATATTATTCATGTCAATAATATCAATCTTTTCCGCAAATCCAACGATAATCTGCTTTGCTCTTTCAAGCATTTCAAAGTGTTCAACATCAATCAAGTGAATCAGTATGTTGTTTTTGGAGGCTACTTTCATCACAGTAACCAACTCACTGTTTTCGCACTTGTATACTTGATCTACCGTATCTTTTACAAACCATGTAGTTTCTTTTCTGTTCTTGTGAACATCATAAGATACTTCAGCAAATCTCTCATACACGTATTCATTTGTTTGAGCATTATACTTTACTTCGAAGAGATATTCTGTTTTTCCTGAAAGAAATACAACTTCAAATTCCGCAACGGGATTGTCGCTGAACAAGTTACTATTCATTCTTATTCCCGATCGATTCAACATCATATCCCTTACTGCAGCCAAGCATCTGATGAAGTTGGTCTTTCCTGCATTATTAGGGCCAATCAACATGGCGGTTTTCAAAATGTTTATTTGTCCAAAGGATGTCAAGTTACTTTTGAACCGTTTGTGATGCATATTAGCACGCATCGAAAATTCTACTTCATTGTTGTAAATAAAACAATTGTTTAATTTCAAAGAGATCAACATAACTCTTTACCTCTCTTTCTCCACTAATATTATATACTAAAAATATTTTTTATGCAATAGTTTTTCACAAAAAATTTAATTTTTACAATTTATACATGTTTTTTTGTGTTTTTAGAACATTTTCAATCGTTTTACTTGATTATTTAGATTAAATTGTTTTTTTAATCACTGCGAATTGCACATATAGACAATAGGGCTCCCCATTTCTTTGCTAACTGCGTATCAATTTTTGACCTTACTTGATCCCAAACTCCGCTTTCATTTCCTTGATCAGTGCCTCAAGCTTAATCTCACACTCTTCCTCGCTATCGGCGTAGATATTCCTTGCGATACGCTTACCGTTGACTGTTGGAGTGTATCTCCCTTCCCACACGTTTTTACTGACCTGGTGGACAGAGCCTGTTCCGCGTTTGCGATATTTGGGCTGGCAGGGCTTAAATTCCACCGTTTTAGGCTTGTCCACGCCGTTCGCGGGTTCTTGTGCCTCTCCGTTTTCATCGCCACAGGAGGCGTCAGAAGCGGTCACATCCGCACCGAGAACTGTACCGATTGCCTCGTCAATCTTCTTGGCTGCATCTCGTTTCATTTGCTCGGAGCTATGCGCATACACGTTCAGAGTAGTCTCCACGCTTTCGTGTCCTATCGTGCTCGCCAAGGTCTTGACGTCCATGCCATAGTGGAAGGCATTGGAGGCGAAGGTATGGCGCATGGCGTGGAACGGCACGTGCTCGCACTCAGCTCGTTTGAGAATCCTGGCGAGAGCTTTTCTACACGCAGATGGATCCCTCGGCACATCTTCTTTCTTCACGGGTGATGGGAAAAGCCATATCGAATCCACCGTTTTCTTATACTCCGTGAGCATTTCG
>JAZSMC010000118.1:0-13830 GCA_045535705.1 Eubacteriales bacterium | reverse complement strand
CCCCCTCCCAACAAGGGATGCGCCGTCCGAGTTTTGTCCGTTCGGTGGATCCCCGCGATTTGCTTGGCTTTGCTGATTGCTTTCCTTGCGTTTGATCGAAAGTTTGGATTGCTTTCCAATGTAAAAGCGAAGTGGTTGGAGCTTTGGAATCGGAGAAGTGAAGATAAGCGCGGTGTTTGCATCCACCATAGATTGACGGTGGTTGCCACCCTGTGTCTGGTGTTGCTGTACGTGATTTTGCTGATGACATCCCATATCAGTAAAGCTTCGATTTTCACGGTTTACGGGTTATCGGTTGCAGTTCTGATCCTTCAATTGACTTATCGGATCATAAACGATGATGGTTCCACGCCCGCGCATTTGTTTGCCTGCGTGGCGCTTCTTTTGGGGCTTGCCATGGCGTATTCCATGCCTTATTGCACGTGGCTGTCTTGGGATGATGAGTTTCATTTTTCAAGAATATACGATATTTCCACGTTTTCTTTATTCGACCAGACGGAACCTTTTGGCACTTTCAGAATGAAAGACGGAAACGTTTCGTATCCCATCCAAGCGTTTATGGAAGATCCCACTGCGTTTTCAACGCAAATGCTGAAGGATATGCAATTTGAGGTTCCCACGTGGCACAGAGTGGATAATCCCGTTACGGCAATCGGAAATCTGCCCGCGATCCTGACCATGATGATCATGAATCTGTTCGGCGCGGATATTATCAAATTGGTGATCATGGGACGGATCGTAGCCGTGATCGCGTACGCAGTCATCATCAGCTTCGGTATCAGACGCATGAAAAGCGGAGCGTATCTGTTTTCCGCCGTTTGTTTGTTGCCGTGTCCGCTGTTTCTTGCCAGCACTTATTCCTACGATTACTGGCTGACCGCGTGGATTGCCTTTTCTTTCGCGTATTTCATTTCCGAAATGCAGCAGCCCGAGAAGAAGATCGTAAAGAAAGATATGATCTTCATGCTCGGCTCCATGATGTTGGCTTGCTTGGTCAAGCAGGTGTATTTCTTCCTGTTTCTTCCGTTCTTCCTGCTTCCCAACGGCAAATTTGAGGATCCCGCGAAGGCGAAGAAATTCAGACGCACGTGCTTGATTCTGATGCTGGTGCTGGTGGTCGTTTTCATCGCGCCCATGGTGATCAGACAAAGCGACGGAAGCGATATGCGCGGCGGTGCGGACGTGAGCGCAACGGGACAGGTGAAATACATATTGGCACACCCCTTTGAGTATCTGAAAACACTTTGGCGGTTCGTTGGATTCTACGTCTCGGCTCCGCAGTTCATCGAGTATTCCAATATGTACGGCTACATCACCATCAGAACGGGCGGTGTGGAGGCCATTTGGGGAACATTCTCGCTGGTTCTTTTGCTGTACGCCGCATTCACGGACCGAAGCGAGAAGATCCTGCTGAAAAATCGGAATTGGATTTACTCGGTTGGCTTCCTGTCTTGTATATTGCAGATCTGCCTCATCGCAACCTCGCTTTACGTTGCGTTTACGCCGGTCGGACATGAAACCGTGCTTGGCTGTCAGTTCCGTTATTTCTTCCCGGTCATGATCCCGTTGCTGTATTTCATGATCCCGTCGGGCTTGGTTACCAACGTGCGGGAAAAGGTGCAGAAGACCGTGGTGTTCAGCGGATTGTCCCTTGCCGCTATCGGAACCTTTCTTGAGGTGTACCTCTATAAGCTATAAGGTCGGGGAAACGGAATGAAAAAAAATCTGGTTTGGCACGCCGTTGGAAATATTACCTATTTGCTGTGCCAGTGGCTGATCACCGTGTTGGTGCCCGTGATCGGCGGATTTCGGGACGCGGGAATTTTGTCCATTGCCATGTCGGTGAGCGCCACTTGCCAAACGGTGGGAATGTTCGGGATCCGCAATTATCAGGTGTCGGACGTAGAAGAAAAATACGGTGACTCCTGCTACGTGGGGCTTCGCGCCTTGACCTGCGGAGCCGCCATGCTGATGTGCTTGATCTTTTCCGCGGTGGGAGGATACGGCGGCGGTCAGCTCGTTTCCATCGTCCTGTTTATGATCTTTCGTTTGGCGGAAACCTACGCCGACGTTCTTCACGGCATTGCCCAAAAAAACGGGCGGCTGTATATTGGCGGGATCTCGTTCTGTATCAAAGGGGCAGGGCTTTTGATCTGCTTCCTGGCAGGCTATTTTCTGACCAAATCGCTGAATCTGGGATTGCTTGCCATGACGCTGTTTTCCTGCGCTACGGTGGTGCTTTACGATTTGCCCATGGTTCGGAGGATCGTTGATTTTCGCTTGACGGATTCCTTGGGGCGGTGCGGCGCGCTGGCATTGGAAACCTTGCCTCTTTGCGTGTATTTGTTTCTGTTTTCGGCGGTTTGTACTCTGCCAAAACTGATCCTGGAAGCCGAGATGGGCGAAACCGTTTTGGGAATTTATTCTTCCATCTATGCCCCTGCAATGCTGTTGCAGGCGGCGTCGGGATACCTTTATACGCCCTTTGCCACCAATTTTGCACAGATGCGTCAAAGGGGAGAGAACAAAGCCTTTCTTTCCACGTTGGCAAAGATCTCGGCGTTTATCCTGGCGCTTGGGGTAGTGGTGATGCTGGCGGCGTGGCTGCTGGGTGAGTTTGCTTTGGTGCTGGTATTCGGAGAGGACATTCGTCCTCACGTTGGATTGTTATTCCCGATTCTGCTCGTGAACGTTGTCAGCGCGTATTTTGGATTTTTCTGTATGCTTTCCATTGTGTTGCGCCGATTCCGTTGGCTGCTGTCGGGGTGCTTCGCAGGATTTTTGTTGAGCATTTTCCTCACAAAGCCCGCCATCGGATGGTTGGGCGTCAACGGAACCAGTTACAGCATTATTTTTGCAACCGTGATTGCTTGCGCGGTGCTTTTAGTCGGAATTCTTTTGGAATTTAAAGCGCCGAGGACGATTAAAGAAGGATAGGTAGTTTTATGAAATCAAATGTGTTGGTCATCATTCCCGCGTACAACGAGGAGGAAAGCATCGAGCGCTTGGTGGACGATCTGACGGAACATTATCCCCAATACGATTATCTGGTGGTCAACGATTGTTCCACCGATTCCACCGAAGCGATCCTGAAGCGCAGAGGGTATCATTATATTTCCTTGCCCTTTAACCTTGGAATCGGAGGCGCAGTGCAAAGCGGTTATCTTTACGCGGAGCAATACGGCTACGAGGTGGCAGTACAGCTGGACGGCGACGGACAGCACGATCCCGCCTACATCGAGAAATTGATCACGCCGATCCTGAACGGAGAAGCAGACATGGCGATCGGCTCCCGTTTCATTGAGAAGGAAGGCTTTCAGACCTCTTTCATGCGGCGCTTGGGGATCAATCTGATTCGTGTGATCATCAAGCTGTGTTGCGGTGTGAAAGCCACCGACACCACCAGCGGGTTCCGCGCCACGTCAAAAAAATTGACCGCATACTTCGCAAAAAATTACGCTCAGGATTATCCCGAGCCCGAAGCCATCGTGGCGGCGTCGTTGAACGGATTCCGCGTGACCGACGTACCCGTAAAAATGAGAGAGCGGGATGGGGGCGTGTCTTCCATCAACGCAAGAAAATCGCTCTATTACATGATCAAGGTTTCTCTCGCGCTGATCATTTTGCGGATCGGTGTTCGAAAAAACAAGAAAGGAATGAAGGGGGAGAGCAAAAATGCCGATTGAGTTACAGATCTGTGTGGTGATTTGCGTTTTGCTGTTTGCGTGCTTCATCATTCACTCACTTGTTCGTAAGAAATTCAATTTGAAATATTCCTTGGTCTGGCTGTTTTCGGTGCTATGTATGCTGATCGTTGTGATCTTTCCGCAAACGATGGGGTGGCTCGCCAATCTGCTGGGCATCGAATTGCAGTCCAACGCCGTGTTTTTCTTTGCGATCCTGTTCTTGGTGACCATCGTTCTGACCTTGACCACCATCGTTTCCAAGATCAATAATCATATTTACCGTCTGACGCAAACGCAAGCCATTCTGGAGCAAAGGATCCGAGAGCTGGAAGCAAAACAGGATCCGGACAAAAACGGCTAAATGGATCGACTTGTCCAACTTTTCATATGTTTGGAAACCTACGATTTATCCCGATGTGTTGATAAAAAACAGTGGAAAACAGGACGAAAAATGAGAATTTGACGGCAAGTTATATGGCGCGGAAAGAAAAAGCAACTTTCGGTTGACAAATTGAAAGCCCTCGGTTGGTGGTATGTAACCATGTTTTTTGATATAATTAAGACACGGTGAAGCATGGCGCTTTACAAATAATTCAAACGAGGTGTTTTTATGATCTTAGCTGACAAAATTATCAGATTGCGAAAAAAGAACGGTTGGTCACAAGAAGAGCTGGCTGAAAAGATGAACGTATCCCGTCAAGCCGTTTCAAAGTGGGAGAGCGCACAAACCATTCCCGATTTAGAAAAGATATTGCAACTTTCCACATTGTTCGGAGTCACTACCGACTATCTTTTGAAAGACGAGATCGAGGACGAAGAATTTTCAAAAGATAGTTCTTCGGACACATACATACGGAAAATTACGATAGAAGAAGCCAATACGTATTTTAAACAGAGGAAACGAGCCTCTTGGCGTATCGCTCTTGCCACGTTCTTGTGTATCCTTTCTCCTATTGCGCTTATTGTATTGAGTACATTATCAGAACGGTCCAATCCGATCATTACCGAAACAACCGCGGGAGGGATTGGATTAACTGTTATGTTCGCGTTCGTTTTGTGTGCCGTCCCTATTTATATCTATTGTGGATTTAAGAATGAGCCGTATGCTTTTCTCGAGCAAAATACCCCTTTTGAACTTGAATACGGTGTAAAAGGAATGGTGACAGAACGGAAGAAAAAGTTCAGAGCTACCTATATCAAGTTCAACATGATAGCAACCTGCGTGTGCATTTTTTCTCCTGTTCCATTGATCCTCTCCGCCTTTTCGGGAAACGAGCTTCTTGTTATAGCGATGCTCGCGGTTATGATGGTTGTTGCGGGAATAGGCGCAAGCCTTTTCATTGTTGTGGGCGTTCAAAACGCAAGTATGCAAAAACTATTGCAGGAAGGGTGCTATACAAGGCAAGAGAAAACGCGAACGCGTGTAAAAGAGGTCGTAGGTTTTTGCTATTGGGGAGGTTTGACCGCAATATATCTATCAGTTAGCTTTCTGCTGAATGTTTGGTATTTATCATGGATCATATTTGCCGTGGGAGGTATATTGTTCCCGATCGTAATGTGTATTTGTAATTACTTTGCCGATAGGCAGAAAAAAACGAATACTATTTCTCAATAAAAGATTGAATGTCTGAGAGATCGATCATTGTGCCGACGGACTACGACGTTGTTGATTCTAAAACTTTATAAAACACAGAAAAAATCCCAACAGACTTCAGAATCTGTTGGGATTTTTGTATCTGTAAGAGCTGTCCTTATCTGAAATAATAAAAGAAGCTCCAATCGGTTTCGGCATACTCCTCGGGAGTGAGCCAGCGCTCGTTGGGATCGTCAAATTGAAAACTGCCGTCAATGTAATCCGAAACTCCGTAGCAGTAACGGTCTTGCGCGGGGTAATAGGTGATGGAAACACGACGGTAGGGAATCAGACTGTCCCCTTGCCACTGATAGGCGACGATGGATTCCTCGGTGACACCCGTTGCTTGATCGGCGGAGATGCCCATGTAGGACAAGATCAGTTTTTGATCTTCTACCACGCCAACGGTGTAAAGCTGGGCAAGTGCTTCGCTTTTCTCGTAAAGCCCGGTGACGGGATCCTGCAAATAGCAGACCTCGGTGATCTTTTCGTCTTCTTCCGAAAGAGCGATTTTGATATCGGACAGCCCGTCGAAATTCAAATCCAGAACTTCCAATCCGTTGGTACCGTAGGCGTCCCAAGCGGATCTTTTTGCTTTTACGGTGATCTCCCAAACCGATCCACCGTTTTCCGTGACGGTTATTGTGGTTCGTTTGCCGTTTCTGCGGATCTCGTAGACGCGATGATCCTGCGAAACACTGTAAAGCGGTTGCTTTGCGCCGCAAGCGGTCAAAATGCAGGGAAGGATCAGAAGAAATACCAATGCAAGCGTAATTTTTTTCATGCGTGACTCCTATTGAAAAAATGAAGCAGGGAAGCCGCCGTGTTCATGCGTCTTCCCTGAAAAACAGCTTCGTCTGTAAGCCGGGTTCTGTCTTGAACGGTCATCAATCTTCGCATTTCGTTGCCGAAATGCTTCGGGGAATCCCCGTGCCACCTCGGAGCATATGCCGGGCAGGCGCTCCATTGGGGTGTTGCTTCGGATAGGGTTTACAGCGGACTCACGTTACCGTGAGAACGGGTGAGCTCTTACCTCGCCTTCCCATCCTTACCGCAAAAGCGGCGGTTTCTTTCTGTTGCACTTTCCCGGCGGTTACCCGCGGCCGACGTTATCGGTTATCCTGCCCTGTGAAGCCCGGACTTTCCTCACGGTAATACCTTTCGGCAACATACCGCGCGACCGTCCGGCGAAGCTGTGCCATTATTATACATGAAAAAAGAGGATTTGTCAAGCGTTTTCCGAGTTCTGGGGAGAATTCTCTTTCATTTTCAGAATTTTTCTGATCTGCGGAACGCGGAACAGCAGGACGGCGCCCACAATGGTGAGAATGGTTTCGGGAAGCATATAGCTTCCGTTATATACGATGGAATAAAGCACGGGACGGTTGATCCACGATTGACCGAAGGCGACAAACTGCTCCAGATTTGCCCAAAGAATGATCCCTGCCAGAAAATGCACCAGAAAGCGAAGGATGCAAACCATGGCAACGCCTGCGATCATGCCCTTGGTGCCGTATTTGCGGAAGATCCCGGCAAGCCCCAGCACGGTAAAGGCTAAAATGTAATCCAGGAAAAGGGAAGCCACCAGCATAGCGGGAGTCAGTCCCCAACCGAATACGCCGCCTTCCAGGATTTGAAACCAGGAAAAGCAAAATGCGCCCCCAAGCCCCCAGCCCAATCCGTGTTTGATAGAAATGATGCAGATGGGGAGCATGGAAAAGAAGGTGACCGTTCCGCCAAAGGGAAGGAGCGGCGTGAGCCAGACGCCAATGGTAAATTTACTGACGAGACTCAAGGCTACGGCGAGGGCAACCAAAATTGCCGATTCGCAAAGGGTGTGGATGTGTTGACGTGATTGTTTCATAATGAAACCTCCTAAAAAAAATTTTAACCGCACGAAATCTCCGTGCGGTTAAAGAATTCAGGAGTGGCGAGAACCACGCCCAAAGAACACAATCTTCCTACGCCGGTATTATCCGTATCAGGTTTAAGGGTTCGGCAAACGCCATCTCAGCCTCCCGACAAGCGGTCAGCACCCCCGATTTTATGCGGTTTTTATGAGTTCCTGCTCGGAACAAGTGTATTATAACACAGTATGGGGAATTTTGTCAATAGCATTTCGGAAAAAATTCAAAATTCCGTATTGACGCCGATTTTCTTAATATCCGATGCTTTCGCCAGAATTTTTTCATCCACCACCATGTATTCAAACAGATTTTCACATTCTTCCCAAAACAACTCGTCGATGAGGGTGGACGTGAAGTTTTTGAACCAGACCTCGTTCTCCGCGTTTTCGTACGCCTTGGGGGTGGGATCGTATTTCATGATGATGTGATAGCCCGCACCGTCAGAGGTGATGGCTGCGATCTCTCCCGCTTTCATGCCGTCCGCTTGCTCAATGATGTCCGAGAAATAGGCAAACTCGGTGCTGGCGGCGGCGTAATCAATGTTTTTCTGGAGATAATAGCCATCGGTGTAAATTTCGCTGCCCCCGTCGTCGTTGTGTTTTTCCATGGCGGCTTCAAATTCCACCACGGTGCATCCTGCGAGAGATTCAAACAGTTCTTTGCCCTGTTTTGCTACTTCTGCCATTTCTTCAGTGGTCATATCCACCGTCTTGGCTTCGCCGTTGCTGTCCAGCTCGTAGCTTCTGGTGCTGACCGTTTCGTCCTTGTTGTAGGCGATCTGCGTTTGGTTTTCGGGAGAGGTATAGTAGATCTGGTCGCCGTTGGCGTCCAGCTCGGGGGTGCCGTCGGATTTGACTCCCACGTACCCGTTCACGGTGTCGTAGGCAATGGTTGCCGTGGCGGCGTCCTTCAGATAGTAGATCTCATCTCCGTTTTTGTCGGTTTTGTAGACGTATTTGAAATAGGGAAGAAAGATCTGCTTAAAGCGGACGTAATTTTCGGATAGAAATTCTTCCTTCACTTCATCTCCCAACAGTGATCCCTCGGAGCCGTAGAGCGCGTTTTGTACCACGGTGATCTTGGCTTCCATCAGATACATTTCCCGCAGCAAATTATAGTTGACTCCGTAGGTGCCCAAGAGAGCGTTCAGCTTTGTTTTGGAGCCGCCGTAGGCTTCCAGAATATCGTCCATCCGTTGATCCACTTCGTCGATCTGATCGTCGGAGAGAGAAAGCTCCATGCTGTCAAAGAGCCAGAGCACGGCGGTGTAGGTGCGGCTGTTTTCCAGGATCTTGTCGGCGTAGTATTCCGAAAGCGTTTGCAGATCGGTCCCGTTGAATTTATCCTTGAAGTCGTAGAAGGCGTCCTGCTCGGCGTTGAACCCGTTGTTGGACACGTTGGAGGTCACCAATGCGCCCTTCCAGCGGCTTAACAAAAATTCATAGTGGTTCACGGAAAAGCTGACCTTGTAGCCGTCCTTGTTCAGGGTGATCAACGCTTTTCCTTTGGACGCACAGGAGGCGCAGCAAAGCATCAGCATCAGAAGCGCCAAAAATCCTGCGAGGAGCTTTGCCATAAATGAAGCGGTATGGTTTTTCATGTTGGATTCCTTCCTTTTTTCACGATTTTGATTGTTGATAAAGTGTCAGGCAAGCTTGCGTTCGTTCCAGCGCAAGCTCCCGTTTTTGAAGCCGCAGACAGAGGTGACATTCTCCAGCCATCATGATGCGCAGCTGCCCTTTGAGGACGTCCGCTACGTCCGACCATCGGTCAATGTCCAGGTCTTGGGGATAAATGTGGATCTCGTTGCCGTGCTGACGGATGGAAGTGATCCCACAAGCCACGGCAGTGGAATGGATCAGCGCGATCCGAAGCAGATTTCGGGTTTCCACGGGGGGATTTCCAAATCTGTCCACCAACTCGTCGGTCACGTCCATCAGATCTTCCTCGTTGCCGATCAGGGCGATCTTTTTGTAGAGCGCCATGCGTTGAGCGGGGTAGGGAACGTACTTTTCGGGGATGAACGCGTCGAAGTCCAAGGACACCGTGCATTCGATCTCCTGTTGTGGCAACTCGCCCTTTTCTTCCAGCACGGCTTGATTCAATAGCTTGATATAAAGATCGTATCCCACGGCGTCCAGATGCCCGTGTTGTTCTGAGCCAAGCAGATTGCCCGTTCCACGAATTTCCATATCCCGTAGCGCGATCTTAAAGCCCGCTCCGAATTCGGCATATTCCCGAACTGCTTCCAGCCGCTTTTGCGCGATCTCGGGGAGCGCTTTGTTGGCAGGGTAGGTGAAATAGGCGTAGGCACGCCGCGCCGAACGTCCAACACGTCCGCGGATCTGATGAAGCTGGGAAAGCCCGAGCTTGTGGGAATTGGAAACGATCAGCGTGTTGGCGTTTGGAACGTCCACACCTGTTTCAATGATGGTGGTGCAGACCAGAATATCGATCTCGCCTGCCAGCATCCGTTCCCAGATCTTTTCCAGTTCTTCTTTTTCCATTTTTCCGTGTCCCACGGTGATCCGTGCCTCGGGAATGGATTTTGCAACTGCCGCCGCCACGGAGTGAATGGTTTCCACGTTGTTGTGAAGATAGAACACCTGACCGCCGCGCCGAAGCTCCCGACGGATGGCTTCTTCAATGATGAGCGGATCTTCTTCCAGAACGTAGGTCTGAACGGGAAGACGGTCCACGGGGGCGTCGTCCAGAATGGAAATATCTCGGATACCGCCCATTGCCATATTCAAGGTGCGGGGAATAGGAGTAGCGGAAAGTGACAGCACGTCAACCCCTTTGGTGACCTGCTTCAGCTTTTCCTTCTGTGCCACGCCGAAGCGTTGCTCCTCGTCAACGATGACCAATCCGAGATCGTGAAATTCCACGTCCTTGGAGAGCAGACGGTGGGTGCCCACCAGAATATCCAATTCTCCTCGCTTCAATCGCCGTAAGGTCTGGGCTTGCTGCTTGGGCGTGCGGAATCTGGATACCATATCCACGTTTACCGCAAAGCTCCGCATCCGTGTCAGCATGGTTTGATAATGCTGAAGCGCCAAAAGGGTAGTGGGAACCAGCATTGCCACCTGTTTTCCGCCCAGCACGGCTTTGTACGCCGCCCGAAGCGCCACCTCGGTCTTTCCGTACCCCACGTCGCCGCAAAGCAACCGATCCATGGGAGCGGCTTTCATCATGTCGTCCTTGATCTCGGTGACAGCGGTCAGTTGACTTTCTGTTTCCTCGTATTCAAAAGCGTCCTCAAAGGACTTTTGGTAGGCGTCGTCTGCGGGGAAGGCGTGACCGGGCAAACGCATCCGCTCTGCGTAAAGACGGATCAGATCCTTTGCCATTTCCTTCACCGCCGCCTTGGCACGGCTCTTGGATTTCTTCCATGCCTCGCCCCCCATTTTGGAGAGCTTCACCAAGCCGTCGTCGGAATGAGCGCCAATATATTTTCCAACCTTATCCAATTTTTCGACAGGAAGAAACAGCTTGTCGCTCCCCGCGTATTGGATGCCGATATAATCCCGCGTGATGCCGTTGCAGGTCATGGTTTCAATGCCCGTATACTGTCCGATACCGTAGGTTTCGTGTACCACGTAATCCCCCGCCTCTAATTCGGCGTAGGAAAGGATATCCTTGCTATTCTTTTTTTTCTTTTTCCGAAGTACGCTCTTTCCCGAAAGATTCAGCGAGCCCACCCGTGTTTCGGGATTCATGGAAAGCACTGCGATGCGGGGAGAGGGGAGCTCGTAGCCTGCGATCAGGCTGTGCCGCACCACCGCCACACTGCCGTTTGGCATTGCCTCAAGATCCTCAAGATTTTCAATAACCTCGTAGCCCTCTTTTTTTAGGGCATCGGACAGTCCCTTTGCCGCCGTATCGTTCTCGGGCAGGATCAGACAACGGTAGCCCGTTTTCACATAGCCTTGAAGATCCTCGGCAAATAAACTGTCGTTGTCCGCGTAAGATACCGTGTGCCTGGAACGGAAGCCGAACAGACCCGATAGCCGTTTGTCGGATACCTTGTAGGCAATGGAGTCCACGTGGACCGTCACGTTTTGGTCGCAGAAGCGGTCAAAGTCGGAGATCGGCTTGCTGTATTCTGCGTATTTCGGAGAGATGGTGCCCCCTTCCAAAAGCTCCGTAACGGTTTGGTTGGCGTGCCACTGGGACGCTTGAAGCCGCTCGTTGATGGCGTTGGTGCCGCGTAACAGCAATAGGGAGCGATCCTTGAAATAATCCAACAGAGAAGTTTTTTCCTCGTAGATCAGCGTGACGTATTTATCCAGGAACATGATCTCGGAGCCGTCGTTGATGGCGGCTTCCACCGCGGCGCGCTCGCGGACCAGTTCTTCCATCGCTTGCTCGTTTTTGGAAGATTTGAACTGTGCTGAGATGGCTTTTTTCAATCGTTCCAAAGCTTCTTGGTCACAAAGAAGCTCACGGGCTGGCGGAAACTCCGCAGAGCTGACGCTTTGCGTCATTCGTTGGGTTTCGGGCTCAAACAAACCCATGCGATCGATCTCCTCGCCGAATAGCTCGATTCGGAAGGCGAACGCGCCGCTTTTCAATCCGCCGTCGTGATCCATAAAGATCCCGTAAGGCGGGAAGATATCGATAATGCCGCCACGGATGGCGAACTGTCCGGGGCTGTCTGCCATGTCCGTGCGGACGTAGCCCGCGGCGGTCAGCTTTTTTGCCAGCTCCCGCGGCTCGATCAGATCGTCGTCGTGGACGGAAATGGTGGACTCTATCAATTTTTTCGGCGGAACCGTGTAACCCAGCACCGTGTCGGGGGTACTGACGATCACATCGTAATCGCCGTTTGAAAGTCCAGACAACAGCTTCAGCCTCTCATGCTCGTACTCGTGAGAGGCAACCATATTATAAAATGTCAGATCTCTCGCCACGAAGAATCCCGCTCGGAAGCCGAACCTCTCCAGCATCCCGCAAAGCCGCAGGCAATCCTTTTCCTCGGGACAGATCATGAGTGCCGCGCTTTTTCTTGTTTTCTCGGTATCCTTTAAAAGGGAAACGATCAACGCGTCGGATGCTCCGTCGCAAAGTCCGCTGGCAAGAACGGGCAGCGGATTCACCCTAAAATTTTGCTCCACCGTTCGGAGAAGCTGCTTGTATTCGGGATCCAGACGGATCCCATCGGTTAAAAGATTCATGAATATCCCCGTTTATCAGAAATCAATTGTTTTTTGGAGGATAGGAATTGCAGTGCTGCACGGCATCGTCGAATTTGCCGTCAAGGATCATGCGGATCCCCTCGTCGGCGCATGGAATGGCACCGTCCAGCAGTTCTTTTTCAGACTTGGAAAAATTGGAAAGCACCCAATCCGCCAGATCAAAATCGGGGTGAGGCTTGGCGCCCACGCCCATCCGCAGACGGGGGAAGTCCTCAGTTCCCAAGTGTTTGATGATGCTGTTGAGTCCCTTTTGCCCCCCTGCGCTTCCTTTTCGGCGTAAACGCATTTTTCCGGGAGAAAGACTGATGTCGTCCGAGATCACGAGAATATGGTCGGATGGAATTTTATAAAACGCTGCCGCTTCCGAAACCGCTAAGCCTGATTCGTTCATGTAGGTCATAGGCTTTAACAGCAACACGCGAGTGCTTCCAATGGTGACCTCGGTGGTCAGGGCATGAAATTTCATGCGGTCAATGTGAACCCCCAGTTTGTCAGCCATCGCGTCAACGGTCAGAAAACCTGCGTTGTGACGGGTGTTGCGATATTCCTCGCCGGGGTTTCCCAAGCCAACGATGATCCAAGTGATCGGCGTCGCAGATGCCTGCGGTTTGGAGATCTGACGGAACAACTCAAAAATATCAGCCATAAAAGATCCTTTCCAAAGACACCAAAGGAGCCGATCCGTGGGCAACAGGGGTGTCAGCTGCCAAGATCCGCTTCCAAAGATGAAAAATGATTCTTGCAACATTATACTATAAAAAAGGTCTTCTGTCAAACGTATTTTGTGAAAATAAACTTTTGTTCATGAAATGTTTACATTTAAAAAGTGACTTTCCGTGTTGAAAATACTGGACAAACAGGGGAAAAATGTGGTATAATATCATGGTACTGTGAATGTCGCATAGTTGGGACAGCCTTTTTGTGCGCCCACAGTTTGACAAGCCAAAAAAATTTTCTATATAATGGAGGATTACCAATTATGGCAAAGAAGTATTGCTACCTGTTTACCGAAGGCAACGCATCCATGCGTGAGTTGCTGGGTGGTAAAGGCGCAAACCTTGCAGAAATGACCAACATTTTCAAGGAGAAGTTCCCGGATAGAAACCCTGTTCCCCAGGGCTTCACCATCTCCACCGAGGCTTGTACTCAATATTATGAGGACGGTCGTCAGATCAATGATGAGATCATG
Source organism: Eubacteriales bacterium (assembly GCA_045535705.1). Classification (GTDB taxonomy): domain Bacteria; phylum Bacillota; class Clostridia; order Oscillospirales; family CAG-272; genus UMGS1865. Next base: position 217 of record JAZSMC010000118.1, on the reverse strand, counting down.
GCTGAAATCAACGAGTACATTGTAAAGATGGAGAACATCACCGGCAAGAAGTTTGGTGACAAGGAGAACCCCCTGTTGGTTTCGGTTCGTTCGGGTGCCCGCGCATCCATGCCCGGTATGATGGATACCATCCTCAACCTCGGCTTGAACGAAGAAGTCGTTGAGGTAATGGCAACCAAGTCCGGCAATGCACGTTGGGCTTACGACTGCTACAGAA
>JAZSMC010000031.1:0-2002 GCA_045535705.1 Eubacteriales bacterium | reverse complement strand
CCTTCTCCCACTGGAGAAGGCTTGGCATAAATTCATCCTTCTGCTTTTAAAACAAAATTCCCACAAACCGATCGTCCCCAAAAAAGTTTTGAGTGTCTACTCTAAAGGGATTATATCAGCCTCGCCTCGCGCGGGGCTTTTTTGTTTTTTGCGTATCAAAAAAGCCTTCTCCTGTGGGAGAAGGTGGCAGCCGGAGGCTGACGGATGAGGAGTCTTTTTTCAATCGTATCAAACCCCTCATCCATTGATAACGCGATCATCCGTCCATTACTGGGGAAGGTTATTCATTTTAGCGCTAATTTTTGTACGCCTTCAGACACAGCCTTGTTTTTATCCCCCGAAGTCCTGGATCAAAGCCAGGATCTCCTTCCATGAAGAAACCTCGATTCCTTGCTGCAGAGCTTGTTGATCTGCATGGGGAAGGGTTTCCACCGAAATATCCAAAAGACGGACGAGATAGCCGTCGGACGTATAGATCGCAATTTTGCCGTTGATCTCCCGCATACAAAAGTGGTTAGAAAGCACGTCAACGGGAATACTGTTGTCAACCTCAACCTCTGTTTCGGACGATTCTTCCTTCACGGATTGATCTTCTTCCAGCGATTCCAAAAAGCATTGGACTTCCATGCAAGCCTGCGTGCTTTCGTCCACCGCATTTCGAAGCACCGTCAAGGCGGTAATGGAAAGGATCAAGCAGACCGCCAATAAAAATACGCACATCACGGAAATGATCCGAGAGATATCCATGTGTTTTCTCCTTTCACATTTTTTTGAAAAGTCGGTAATCACAGTATTTCCGCATCCGCTGTGATATATTCGCGACTTTCGGAAAGAATAACGGTTGAAAAGCAAAAAACAAAAGGAATGAAGCGGTATGAAAAAGCGTGAAAGGACGAATCTCAAAAGCGGTCGCGGCAAATGGATCTTTCTGAAGATATGTTTGTGGAGTCTGGTTTTGTTAAGCGTAGGGACGGTGATTTTGGGACTGTATGTGTACGGAACTTTTGAGCGAGTAGTTCCCATGGAGCTGTTTGAATTGTCAGCCAACAGCACACCGCCCAGCTTTTACGTTTATCGGTTTGAGGATCGAACCAACCGAGTGGGGGAATCGGAGCTTTTGGACACGGGAGCTTTCGGAAAGGCGGAAACCGCGTACGTTCCCCGTGACAAGATCCCAACCGATCTGATCAACGCATTCGTTGCCATCGAGGATAAACGGTTTTACAGCCACCGAGGGGTGGATTGGTACCGAACCTTGGCGGCAGGTGTCACTTACGTTTTGGGCTTTTCAGACAGCTTTGGAGCATCCACCATCACCCAGCAGACCGTAAAAAACGTGACGGGACAGAACCAAGTCACTCTGAAAAGGAAATTTCAGGAGATCCTTTACGCTCTGGATCTGGAGCGGAATCTCGGAAAAGACGAGATCATGGAGCTGTATCTCAACGTGATCTCGTTTTCAGACGGATGCACGGGGATCGGTCAGGCGGCGGAGCACTATTATTCCAAATCTCCCGAGGAACTGACGGCGGCGGAGTGCGCCACCATTGCCGCCATCACAAACCACCCTTCCTATTATAACCCCATCCGCCATCCCGAAAACAACCTTTACCGCAGAGATCTGATCCTTCGGGAGATGCGGGCGCAGGGGTATTTGACCGACGGAGAATATGCGTTGGCGCTGGCACAACCGTTAGAGCTGAAGGTTTCAGGCGTCAAAGGCGAGGAAGAAGTCCGTTCCTGGTATTTGGATATGGCGTTGGAAGACGTGATCAACGATCTTTGCCGAGAATACGGTATGACGAGATGGGAAGCATCCATGCGAGTCCATTCGGGGGGCTTGCGGATCGACCTTGCCATGGATCCCGAGATCCAGGATTTGGTGGAAGACTATTACCGAACCTCGATCCGCACCCCAACGGCGGAAAACGGAGAACAGGCACAATCGGCGTTGATCGTGCTGGATAGCCAAACCGGGGACGAAGTCGGATCGTAGCCATGT
>JAZSMC010000022.1:0-4863 GCA_045535705.1 Eubacteriales bacterium | reverse complement strand
CTAAAGCGTTAAAGTTTGTTCCGGATGATCTTGCCGCTGATGGTCTTGGGCAGCTCGTCCCGGAACACCACGATGCGGGGATACTTGTAAGGCGCAGTCCTCGTCTTGACGTAGTTCTGGATCTCCTTCTTCAGCTGCTCCGTGGCCTCGGTGCCGGGCACCAGCACGATGCTGGCCTTGACCACCTGGCCGCGGATCTCGTCGGGGGCGGCGCTCACGCCGCACTCCAGAACGTAGGGCAGCTCCATGATGACGCTTTCGATCTCAAAGGGCCCGATGCGGTAGCCCGAGGACTTGATCACGTCATCCACACGTCCAACGTACCAGAAGAAGCCGTCCTCGTCACGCCATGCAGTGTCGCCCGTGTGGTAGTAACCGTCGTGCCACACCTCAGCGGTCTTTTCTTCATTTTTATAATAGCCCAGGAACAGTCCCACGGGCGTTTTTTCGGACGTGCGGATCACGATCTCTCCCGTTTCACCAACGGGAACCGAATTGCCGTCGGGATCCACCAGATCCACATCGTAAAGCGCTACGGGCTTGCCCATGGAGCCCAGCTTGTGAACGTCGCCCATCAGGTTTGCAATGCTCAAGGTGGTTTCGGTCTGACCGAAGCCTTCCATGATCTGAAGCCCCGTCGCCTTTTCAAACTGACGGTAGACCTCGGGATTCAACGCTTCGCCTGCCGTGGTCATGTGACGAACGGAAGACAGGTCGTACTTGGAAATATCCTGCTTGATCATCATGCGGAGCATGGTGGGCGGTGCGCAGAAGGTTGTGATGCCGTACTTTGCAAACATGGGCAAGATATCAGCGGCGTCAAAGCGGTCAAAGTCGTAGGTAAACACCGCACCTTCGCAGAGCCACTGACCGTAGAGCTTGCCCCACAGTGCCTTACCCCAACCCGTATCCGAAATGGTAAAGTGCAGACCGTCATCGCTGACACCGTGCCAATACTTGGCGGTGATGTAGTGCGCCAGCGGATAGGTGTAGGCGTGGGTTGCGATCTTGGGGTAACCCGTGGTTCCCGACGTGAAGAACATCAGCATGGGATCCTTGCCGCAGGGAGTGTCTTCCGTGCGGTAAAAATGGGTGCTGTAAAGTGAATACTCCTCGTCAAAATCCTGCCAGCCGTCACGGTTTCCGCCAACCAGGATCTTAGTTTTCAGTTTTCCAACCTTTTCCTCTGCCAGTTCCACTTGATTTGCCACGTCACCGTCGGCAGTGCAGACGATGGCGGAAACACCGCCTGCTTCAAAGCGATATTCAAAGTCGTGCGCCTGAAGCTGATTGGTTGCGGGAATGACCACCGCGCCCAGTTTGTGGAGCGCCACGATGGAGAACCAGAACTGATAGTGGCGCTTCAGCACCAGCATCACGCGGTCACCCTTTTTGATTCCCATCGCCTTGAAATAGTTGGCGCACTGGGCAGATCTTCGCTTCATATCGTTGAAGGTAAATCTGCGCTCGGTCTTATCTCTGTCAATATGGATCATTGCCAGTTTTTCGGGATCCTTTTTGGCGATGGCATCCACCACGTCAAAACCGAAATTGAACTGATCCTCGTTTTGGAAACGGATCTCCGCAGGATATCCCTTTTCGGTTTCCCGAACTTGAATGAACTCTTGATTTACGAAATGCTTTTGCGTGGATCTTGCCGGCATCAGCGTCTCACGGATCACTTGCTCGTTCTCCTCGTCACCGTTCAGCACAACTGCCACGAACAAGCAATCCTCGCCGTCCACCGCGATCATACCGTGGGGAGTGGAGCTGTTGTAATAAATGCTGTCCCCCTCTCCCAGATATTCCACATGATCTCCGATCTGCACCTTGAGCTTGCCCTTCATCACGAAATCAAACTCCTGTCCCGAGTGCTTGGTCAGATGGATAGGCTTGTTTTGCAGATCAGCGTTATATTCATATCTCACCCAATATGGCTCCGCCAGCTTTTTGCGGAACAAGGGTGCCAGATTTTGAATACTGATACCGCTCTCCTTGGCAGTTTCCTGCCCCTGCCCTTTTCTGGTGACCGTGTAGGAAGACAGATGAGCACTCTGCCCTTCCAGAAGATCGGTGATCCCAATATCAAACGCCAATGCACATTTGTGTAAAAAGGTAAACGGAAAATCCTTCGATCCGCTCTCAAACGCACGGTACTCCTCTACCGTGATCTCGGCGCGCTTTGCCATTTCCTCCTCGGAAAAAGCGAAGATCTCCCGCATTTCCCTAATCCGTTGGGCGACCTCTGTCAGCTTCGTGGTGTCAACTGTAGCCATCTTCAATATCCTCCTGTTTCATGGGACGAAAAAACACCCGTCCCAAAGTGAAATGCTTTGAGACGAGTGTGAAAATTCTATCACCCGCGGTACCACTCAAATTGCGATCTACACCGCCACTTTTTGGAATCCAACAATTCCTATGCGTTCACGCAGCAATCACGGGAAGCGCCTACTTACCGAAGATCAAATTCTCCGCGTTCGGACTTCCGGCTCGGAAGGGATGGGCTGAAGAAACCGCCTCGTCGGCTCTCACCATACACCGACTCTCTGTGGATTTGCTTTCTCCGCCGGCTTCGTCACAGCCTTTAGATGGCGTTATTATAGCACACGAAAAAACCGTTGTCAAGTACTTTTTCAAAATTTTTTCGTATTTTTTATTTTTTTTGCTATGCCTCACTCAAGCAATTCGGGAATCGTCAAAACATAACTGACAAGCATGGGCGCATATGTTTAGAGAACGGAAGGGGGCGAGAAAATGCGGCGTATGGGACAACGGATTAAAATCTCACCGATCGTGACGGTGTTTTTCATCGGATTGATCCTGACCGATCGAAGTCTGCTCTGCTTATCTGCTTTTCTTGCGGCAGCGTTCCACGAGTTGGGACATTTGTGCGCCGCAAAAGCGTTGCGGATCCCCATTCGTTCTCTGCGACTGGATCTGCTGGGGGCGCGAATGGATGCGGCAGGACGTTTGCTAAGCTACGGAGAGGAATGGTTGCTCTGCATGGCAGGACCGTTGTTCAGTTTTATTTTGTCGGTGTGTCTATCACCGATGTGGGGAACTTCCCCCTTTGCCCGTCTGTTATCCTGCGCGTCCTTTGCGCTGGGGATGCTCAATCTGCTTCCCATCCGAAGCTTTGATGGAGGGAGAATGTTGGCGTCCGCGCTTTCCGCCGCCTTTGGTGAAACCGTTTCCGACTACGTTTTGAAGCTGTGTTCATTTCTGTGCCTGTTCCTGCTTTGGGCGGTGTCGGTCTATTTCCTTTTGAAGGTTGGGGACGGTATTTCGCTGTTTTGTTTTTCCATGAGCCTGTTTTCTCATTTTTTCGCGCTTTCGGATCAGGATTGAAAGCGAGGATTTTAAAGGGATAGGGAGAATTTAAGAGATTTTCAGAGGAAACAGGTGGTTTTTGGAAGATAATTTCAATTTATCCCGAATGAAACCGATTGATTATGAATAATGACGAATTTTAAATATTTTTCCAAAGGTATTGCAATTTGCCGTCGAATCTGTTACAATATAGAGCGTAGTTCGATCATCTCATTTTTATTTAAAAAAGGAGCATTTATGCGGAAATGAACAAAGACGTTCTGATCAGTCTGAAAGGTATCTCCAAATCTTTTGACGGAGAAACCGTTCTGGACAACATGGATCTGGAGATCCACGACAAAGAATTTATCACGCTGTTGGGGCCGTCAGGATGCGGAAAGACTACCACGCTCCGTATCATCGGCGGCTTTGAGACACCCGACGAGGGAGACGTTTATTTTGGCGGAAAACGGATCAACGACGTGCCGCCCTACGAGCGTCAAGTGAACACCGTATTCCAAAAATACGCGCTGTTTCCTCACCTCAACGTGTTCGATAATATTGCCTTTGGACTCCGTCTGCGGAAAACGCCCGATCAGGAGATCAAAACCAAGGTAAAGGATATGCTTGCCATGGTGAATCTCAAGGGCTTTGAGCGCCGCCGTGTGGAAACGCTTTCGGGCGGACAGCAGCAAAGAGTCGCCATCGCCCGCGCGCTGATCAATCAGCCCAAGGTCTTGCTCTTGGACGAGCCCCTGGCGGCATTGGATCTGAAGCTCCGCAAGGATATGCAAAATGAGTTGAAAAACATTCAACATCAAACGGGCATTACCTTTATTTTCGTAACGCACGACCAAGAAGAAGCCCTCTCCATGTCGGATACAGTGGTGGTCATGGCAAACGGGCAGATCCAGCAGATCGGCTCCCCCACCGATATTTACAACGAGCCCGTTAACGCGTTCGTTGCGGATTTCATCGGAGAATCCAACATTCTGGACGGCGTAATGCCCGAGGATTTCAAAGCACGTTTTGCCGGTCATCTGTTTGATTGCGTGGACCGAGGCTTTGCCAAAAACGAAGCGGTGGACATCGTGGTCCGTCCCGAGGACGTAGACGTGGTGGCTCCCGATAAAGGAATGCTGTGCGGTTTGGTGACGGGTGTCACCTTCAAGGGCGTTCATTACGAGATGCTGGTGGAGGGAGCGGGTGAACATTGGCTGATACACAGCACCATCGCTTCCGAGCCCGGTACCCTTATCGGCATGGACATTCTGCCAAACGATATCCATATCATGGACCGCGAGGAGGACCAGGTGCTTTCCGAGCAAAAGGAGGGCAGCAATGAAAATTAGTCGTCCTACCGCGCTGCCTTACATCGTTTGGATGATAATTTTTACCGTTATCCCGCTGGTATTGGTAACTTATTTTGCCTTTGCCGACGGCAACGGCAACTATACCATGGCTAATATCTCCGAGGTAAAGGATTATGTGGCGGTAATATCCCGCCCCATCTGGCTGGCGTTTGTCGCCACCGTTATTTGCCTTGTTATCGCT
>JAZSMC010000119.1:0-8452 GCA_045535705.1 Eubacteriales bacterium | reverse complement strand
TCGCATCCCGCAGTTGAGAAACAGTGTGATGATAGCGTAATCGCGCACGCGGAAGGGTGATTCGCGGTCATTCTCCACAGCGTCCAGAAGCGCCTCGGATTCCTCAAGCGTGAGAAATTTGGGAAGTGTCTTTTTGGCTTTTGGTGAATCAAGGTCGACCGTAGGATTGTATTCCAGATAATGCCGCTTGGAAACGAGATATTTGTAGAGAGAACGCAGGGAGGAGAGCTTGCGGGAACGCGCTGCCCACTGATTTCCCCGTTGCTGGTTTGTGTAGAGCAAAAAATCGTAAATGTCCTCGGCGTGGATCTTGCCAAGCCGTTCCAACCCAACCGAGCTGACGTCGATCTGATTGAATTTCTCGGAGGCGGGATCAATATCCTGCTCACGCGCCAGCAAGAAGCGGAAAAAGGTGCGGAGATCCAACAGATATTCTTCAACGGTTTTTTTGGAACATCCTTGCAGAGTCAGCTTATATGACGCGTATTCTTGAATCAAGGAAGAAAATTCGTTTGGAGAAATGGACGGTTGCACAAAAATCACCTGCCTTTTTCAAGATTTGAAGTACTCTAACTAATATTTTACACTTTTTTTTTAGGTTTTGGTTGATAAATTGTAAATTTTTGCGTGGTTCGGTTGCTTTTTTTCTGTTTTTTGCTATAATGGTGATATCAATGAAGCACACGGAGGACGTATGAAAGAATTTTTTAAGACCAGATCCTACGATATGATGAAAATGTTTTTGAACCAATTTGCCACGGCACTGTTTGGCTTGGTGCTGGCGATGGCGGCGGTGTTTGCTCAAAAGCCCGTTTTGAGAAATATTACCAGTGGCTTTGCGGTTTTGTTTTACCTGTTTTTGCTCTATACTATGACATGGGAGATCGGTTTCAAGGATAAGATCTCCGTGGATCTCGGCAAAAAAAAGAAAGCTCCCTTGACCGGATTTTGGATCTCGCTCTGCGCCAATATTCCCAATCTGCTGTTTGCGGTGCTGATCACCCTTGCAGTGCTGTTTGACGTTCCTTTTTTGAGCGCTCTCGGCGGATTTGCCAGCGCTGCGGCGGTGTTTTTGGAGGGAATGTACACAGGCTTGCTCGCCAATCACGCATGGGGAAATCCTCTGAACTCTTATTGGTGGATGTATTTTCTCATTACGGTTCCTTCTATGGTTACCTGCGGCGTTTCCTATTATCTTGGACTGCGTGACATTAAATTTACGTCCCTTTTTGACGTGGTATATCCGGAATCTGACCGAGAACCCAAAAAGCGCAAAAAATAACCGATTTTTTGTTTCAAAGTCAAATAAATCTTGTTTTTTCGATGAATTTCTAAAAAAAACGACTTCTTTTGAATGAAAAAAAGGAAATAATGTTGACTTTGGTGATGAGAAGTGGTATAATAAGCAATAATATGTATAATGCACTCGTGCGGCTTGCGCGTAAAATGTGTTTTCATCATATTCAATCGTTATTATGAAATGGCGAACGATTGTTGATTCGGAGTGGCTATATGCCGTGGCGTACGCGCCGTGACTCCAAGAAAAACAGGAGATAACCATGGAAACTTTGAAAGAAAAAGACGATATGAATTCTGATCGTGTCGCGGTTCATCCGGATGGGATCGCTGATCCCATGGCGGAATATTCCGACGATTTTTACGAGGATTTCATTGAAGGCTTTGAACCCAATGCGAAAAAGCGACTCGGGTACCGTTTTCTGAAACGGTTCTTCGACGTTGCGGTGTCGGCGCTTCTGTTGATCCTACTGTTGCCCGTTATGTTGGTTTTGATCATTGCTATCAAATGCGATTCCAAGGGACCTGCGATCTTTAAGCAAGCTCGTATGGGCAGAAACGGAAAGATCTTTCGGTGCTACAAATTCAGATCGATGCGGATCGACGCGCCAAAGGATTGTGCGACGTCGCTTTTGGAGCATCCGGAAGCCTATCAAACCAAGGTTGGAAAGGTGTTGCGCAGACTTTCATTGGATGAGCTTCCGCAATTGTGGTGCGTATTCATCGGAACCATGTCTTTCATCGGCTACCGTCCTTTGGTGCTCACGGAAGAAAAGTGTAACGAAATGCGGAAACGCTTGGGCGTGTTTGCGATGCGTCCCGGGATCTCGGGATATTCGCAGGTTCGCGGCAGAGATGACGTTTACTATAAAAATAAGGCGATCATGGATGCTTACTACGTGAAAAACGCAAGCTTGGCGTTTGATCTGAAGCTCATTGCTCAAACCGTTTCGGTGGTCTTAAAGCGCGACGGAAACAACGATGTGAAACATAAGAAGGATTGACGGGGTAGAAATGATGTACCATGTTTTATACAACCCGCTTTCGGGGAATGGGCAGGGATTTCAACGTATCCGTGAATTGGAAACGGTTTTGCGGGATGGAGAAATCAAATTTTCTGATATTCGTGAGATCGGCGACGTGAGAGCCTTTTTGCGGAGCATTTCCAAGGGAGATACGTTGATTCTGGCAGGCGGTGACGGAACAGTGAACCGCTTCGTGAACGACACGGACGGAGAAACCTACCCCGCAAGCTTTTATTACTATCCAACGGGAAGCGGAAACGATTTTTGTCATGACGTATCCGTAAACGAGCAGGGAATGATCCCGCTGACCCGTTACATCCAAGACCTACCGGTTGTGACCGTAAAAAACAGATCCTACCGTTTCATCAACGGGATCGGCTATGGAATCGACGGTTATTGTTGCCAGGTTGGAGATGAATTGAGAAGAAAAAGCGATAAGCCCATCAACTATACGGGGATTGCTATCAAAGGCTTGTTGTTCTACTATAAGCCCACCAATGCCACCGTAACGGTGGACGGAAGGTCCTTTGAATTCAAAAAGGTATGGTTGGCACCGACTATGAACGGACGCTTCTACGGCGGCGGAATGATGGTGGCACCCGGCCAGGACCGCTTGAACGCTGATCGGGAGGTCACGCTGGTGGTTCTCCACGATTCGGGCAAGCTGAAAACGCTTTGCGTGTTCCCGTCCATATTTAAGGGTGAGCACGTGAAGCATACGGATATTTTCACGGTTTTGAAGGGGCGTGAGATCAGCGTAAGGTTTGACCGTCCCGTGGCGTTGCAGATCGACGGAGAAACCGTGTTGGATGTTTCCGAATATCGGGTAACCTCCGGCGTTCCCGCCAAGGAATTGGCAAACGCTTAAAGTCTATTTTTTAATAAGAGGTAATGCAAGATGATTTTGAACGTGATCTTCGTTCTCCTTTCCTTGATCGGGTCTGCTTTGGTTTGGTTGTGCGGTCAGGGATTTCATCCCGCATGGCTTTTGCTGGTGATTCCCGCGTTTTACGTGGGAATCGCTCTGCTTTATTTTGCGGTTTTGTTCGTTGCATCTTTATTTATGCCGAAAAAATCCCCGGTGAAAACCAGTAAGGTCTGCAGATTTTTCATTTGGTTCTCACTGAAGTGGCTGATGCTGGTCATGGGAATCCGAATCAAGCTGACGGGAGCAGAAATGCTTCCCGAGGGACCGTGCGTAATCGTCAGCAACCACCGCTCGGACTTTGATCCCATGACGGTGTTGGCTGTTTTGAACCGTCGCAAGCTGATCTACATTTCAAAGGAAGGAAATTTCAAAATTCCCATTGTTGGCGGATTTATTCGTCAGGCGGGATTTATTGCCATTGACCGAGGTAACGGCGTGCGCGCGGTTCGCGCATTGCAGCAGGCGGCAGATCGAATGATATCCGAAGGCGTGGACGTCGGAATTTATCCGGAAGGCACCCGAAGCAAAACGGGCAAGCTGCTCCGGTTTAAAACGGGAGCCTGTTATCTGGCGCAGCAGGCGAACGCGCCTATCGTTGTGATGACCACTCAAGGCACCGAGAAGATCTCCAAACGTTTCTTGCTGTCCCCGATCCGCGTGGAGCTGAATATCGTGGAAGTGATCGATCGTGAAACGGTGCAGACGACCTCGCAAAACGATCTGATCGCCCACATCCGTGAAACGGTGGAGCGCAATCTGCCCCCCGAAGCGGAGAATTGATCGGAAAGGACGTCAAATGCTTTACTATCCAAAATGTAATCTTCATACGCACACCGTGTATTCCGACGGTGAGGATACACCGGAGGAAGTGGTTCTGGAAGCGTTGAGATTGGGGTTGCATACCATTGGCTTTTCCGATCATTCCTTTACGCCGTTTGACACGGATACATGCGCCTCTTCGCAACGACTTTTGCTGGCAAAGCAGGAGATCTTGCGGTTGAAGGAAACGTATCGGGATCAGATCAGGATCCTATGCGGGATCGAGCAGGATTCTCACACCGAAATTCCTGCCGAGGGGTACGATTATGTCATCGGTTCCGTCCACTACGTTCTGAAGAATGGCATCTATTATCCCGTAGATCTATCCAGGGAAATGACACAGACCTGTATCGACCAAGCCTTTGGCGGAGATGCCTACCGCTATGCGAAAGCATATTACGAGGAAGTTGCACAGGTCATTGACAAGACCAAGGGGCAGATCGTGGGGCATTTTGACTTGATCGAAAAATTCAATGAAGACGACGTTATGTATTCCACAGAGGATTACCGTTATCGCCGTCCCATGATCGACGCTCTGGATGCACTGTTGGAAAAGGACGTGATCTTTGAGATCAATACGGGCGCTATGTCCAGAGGATACCGAACGACGCCTTATCCGTCGCCTTACGTTTTGCGTAGAATTGCGGAGAAGCGGGGAAGGATCATGCTCAATTCGGATTCCCACAAAAAAGCCACGCTTACACATGCTTTTGAGGACGCCGTTCAGTACGCCAAGGCGTGCGGTGTGGGGGGCTTAACGGTGCCGTGCGCCCACGGATGGGAGCTTTTTTCTCTTGGATCAAGGTGAGAAATTGCAAATCGGAAAAATATTTGCTTCCGTGGAAATTTTTTTCTTAAAAATGGGTTGACAAACCTGAAAAAATATGCTATACTGACAAAAAACATAATGATAGAGGCGCATCTTGAAATGAGTACCACCCGTGTGAGAGCTTTCGCGGAGCGTTGCGGTTGGGAAGGGTTCAGGTGCCGAAGACGGTCGAGGCGAAAGATTGGTCTGGCAGAACGCGAGAAGATCCGTTATGCTGTCGCAGAAATGCGGAGAGCTATCCTTCCTCACAGAGATTTATCGCTCCTTCGGAGCATGGTCGGTGAACTGGCAGAGCCGCATTTGTGTCATGGCTCTGCCGTTTTTTTGCGACGGAGCAATTTAACGAGAAAGGAAGAAAAAAGATGGAAAAGAAAACTGTATTCAAAGGTGTTGCCACCGCGCTGATCACCCCTTTAAACGAGAACGGAGTGGATTATCCCGCTCTGGAGAGATTGATCGAATGGCAGATCGAGCAGGGCGTGAACGCCATCGTGTCCTGCGGAACCACGGGAGAGGCGTCTACCTTGACCGATGAGGAGCACCGCGAGGTGATCCGTTTTACCGTTGAAAAAGCCAACGGCAGAGTTCCGATCATTGCGGGAACGGGCTCCAACGATACCGCATACGCCATCGAGCTGACCAAATACGCTTGCGAGGTAGGAGCCGACGCCGTTTTGGTGGTTACCCCTTATTATAATAAAGCGACGCAAAAGGGCTTGATCAAATCCTTCACTGCCATTGCGGATGCAAGCACCAAGCCCGTGATCCTCTATAACGTGCCGTCCAGAACGGGATGCAACATTCTGCCCGCTACCGCATCGGTGTTGGCGGACCATCCCATGATCGTTGGGATCAAGGAAGCCAGCGGAAACATTTCCCAGATCGCGGAGCTGGCGGCGGCAGTGAGAGGAAGAATGGATATTTATTCGGGCAATGACGATCAGATCGTCCCCGTGATGTCTTTGGGTGGCATCGGCGTGATCTCCGTGCTTTCCAATCCCATGCCTGCTATGACAGTGGAGATCTGCGACCGCTTCTTCAGCGGTGACGTTGCGGGAAGCGCCAAGCTGCAGTTGGATCTGTTGCCCATGGTCAACGCGTTGTTCTGTGAGGTGAATCCCATTCCCGTAAAGGCTGCAATGGCAGCCATGGGGTACTGCGAAAACGTAGTGCGGATGCCTTTGACAGAAATGGAAGCAGACCATGAAGCAAAGATGATCTCCATTATGAAGGAATGGGATCTGATCCCCGAAGGAGGCAATCAGTAATGGAGATTCTGATTTGCGGGATCGGTGGAAGAATGGGCAGTGAGGTGGCATCCTTGGCGCTGTCGGGGTGCAGAGGCTCCAAGCCCGTGGCAGGATTCGATATTCTGCCCATAGACACCAGAGATTTTCCAAGCTATACCGATTGGAACGCGGTTCGGGAAACCCCCGATTGCATCATTGATTTTTCCCACCATTCGGGAACCGAGGCAATGCTGGCGTTTGCCGTGAGAAAGAAGATCCCCGTGGTACTTTCCACAACGGGACACACCGAGGAAGAATTGGCGATGATCCGCCGCGCGGCAGAGCAGATCCCCGTGTTCTTCTCGGCAAATATGTCGGTGGGAGTCGCGCTGCTTGCAGAGCTTGCAAAAAAGACCGCCAAGGCAATGCCCGACGCGGAGATCGAGATCATCGAGAAGCACCATAACCGCAAGCTGGATGCGCCCAGCGGAACCGCGTTGCTGTTGGCAGAGGCGATCCGTACGGTTCGCACCAACGCCAAGCTGATCTTCGGAAGACACGGTCAGGGCAAGCGTGATCCCAACGAAATCGGGATCCACGCCATTCGGATGGGGAACATCGTAGGCGATCACGAGATCATCGTGGGGACCGATACCCAGACCATCACTCTGCGTCATGAGGCTCACAGCAGAGCGCTGTTTGCGGAGGGCGCCATCTGCGCGGCAGAATTTTTGATCCAACAGCCTGCGGGACTTTATAATATGCAGGATTTTCTGAATTTTGCCGATTGAAAGAGAGAATTATAATGAAAATTCCATTTACCAAGATGCACGGCATCGGAAATGATTATATTTACGTCAATTGCATGACCGAGGAGCTTGCCGATCCCAATCGCATTTCCTACGTCATGTCCCCAAGACATTTTTCGGTGGGAGCGGACGGATTGGTGATGATCTGCGCTTCCGAGATCGCTGACGCGAAGATGAGAATGTTCAACGCCGACGGCAGTGAGGGAAAAATGTGCGGCAACGCCATTCGTTGCGTTGGAAAATACCTTTACGACAACGGGATCGTCGTGAAGGAAAAATTAAGCATTGAAACCCTTTCGGGGATCAAATATTTGAATCTGAACGTGGAAAACGGGAAGGTAGCGTCTGTGGAAGTCGATATGGGCAAGGCAATTTTGGCGCCTGCCGAGATCCCCGTCCGCTACGATGGAGAGAAAATGATCGACCGTCCCGTAGAAGTCAATGGAAAGACATACCGCATGACGGCAGTTTCCATGGGCAATCCCCACGCGGTGACCTTCATGGACGAAATTGACTCTCTTGATCTGGAAAAAATGGGTCCCGACTTTGAGAATCATGAGATCTTCCCCGATCGAGTCAACACCGAATTCGTTCGCGTGATCGACGATCACACCTTGCAAATGCGGGTTTGGGAGCGGGGAAGCGGAGAGACCTTTGCTTGCGGAACGGGCGCTTGCGCCACGGTTGTGGCGGCTGTTCTGAATGGGATCTGCAAGACCGATACCCCCGTCACGGTTCGTCTTCGTGGGGGAGATCTGAAAATTATTTGTAACAGTGAGATGCGGGTGTTCATGACGGGACCCGCGCAAAAGGCTTATGAAGGAGTATTTGAATATGAAGATTCGGATCAATGAACATTTTGGAGAAATTAAGGAAAGTTATCTGTTCTCGGACATCGCAAAGCGCGTAAAGGCTTACAGCGAGGCGCATCCGGATCAAAAGATCATTCGTCTTGGCATTGGTGACGTGACCTTGCCCTTGACCGATTCCGTAATCAAGGCGATGCACGACGCGGTGGACGAAATGGCAAGCGCCAAGACCTTCCGCGGATATGCGCCCGAATACGGCTACGATTTTCTGCGGGGAGCCATTGCGGATTATTACGCTCGCATGGGCGTAGCGCTTGACGCGGACGAGATCTTCGTCAGCGACGGCGCCAAGAGCGACATCGGAAACATGGTGGATATACTGGGGGATAACGATATTCTCATTCCCGATCCCGTATATCCCGTGTACGTGGACAGCAACGTCATGAGCGGCAGAAAAGCGACGCTTTTGGAAGCAAACGCCGAAAACGGATTCCTTCCCATGCCCAACGGGATCGAGGAGAAACCTTGGGTGATCTATCTTTGCTCTCCCAACAATCCCACGGGCGCGGTATATAACCGTGAACAACTGACCGAGTGGGTGGATTTCGCAAACCGCACGGGTTCGCTGATCCTGTTTGACTCGGCTTACGAATCCTATATCAAGGGAGATTACCCGCACTCGGTTTACGAAATCGAGGGCGCGCGTTC
>JAZSMC010000079.1:0-28191 GCA_045535705.1 Eubacteriales bacterium | reverse complement strand
TCACCGATCAGCTTTTTTCAAAGCAACTGCATTTCGAAAGTACCTCTTATACCGCGCAACGGTTGATCCGCATGGCAAAGGATCTTGGCACAGAGATCACACAGATGGGCGTCCATCCAAATGGATCGGACAAACCTGCGGAACTGGAAATTTTAGAGCGGGGGCTATGGGATCTCCGCTTAACGAAACAAACAAGAGAGCAACCGCCCGAGAACTGTCCTGCGGTGATCCATACTTCCGTTTGCTCCAATTTATATGAGGAATCCGAAGCCTGCGCCATTCGGATCCTGGGGTTGATACAGAAAGGGATGAACTACGGCGATATTGCCGTGGTGGTTCGTGACACCGAAACCTATCGCGGTGTTCTGGATGCGGCGTTTGAACGCTATGGAATTCCGTATTTTCTTTCCGAGCGCACCGATCTTTCTTCAAAGCCACTCTCTCGTTTGATTCTTTCGGCGCTACGCGCCATTTCTCAAAACTACCGCACCCAGGACGTTTTGACACTTCTCAAAACAGGGATCAGCGGAGCCGATCTTCGGGACGTAGCGTTATTTGAAGAATACTGCGAAACCTGGCATATTACTGGAAAACGCTTTTTCGATCAGGTCTGGAACATGAACCCCGACGGTCTGACCGATCAGAAAACACCTCGCGGCAACGAGATCCTGCTTGCCGCCAACCGTGTGCGTCAAATTTTGACGGAGCCTCTTTCTGCGCTCCATTCCGAAATGAGAGCTTCCAAAAAAGCTCCCGATCTTTGCCGTGCCGTTTATCGTTATTTATGCAAGCTGAACGTGCAGGAACAATTATCCAAACAAGCCAAAAGCGAACTGATGCTGGGTCAGCACCGTCAAGCGGGAGAAACCCTGCGGCTATATGACTTTGTCATAGAAACTTTGACCGAGTTATCGACGCTTTTACAGGACTCTGAAATGACGGTAGAAGAATTCTTATCGGTTCTGACGCTGTATTTTTCTGTAACGGATCTGGGTTCGGTTCCCAACGTCCACGATTGCGTGGTGATCGGATCCGCAAACATGCTACGCTTGGAACGGGTAAAGGCATCCTTTTTGCTTGGGCTTTGCGAGGGTGAATTCCCCGGAACCGTAACCGATTCGGGATTGCTGACAGAATCGGACAAATCCACCTTGGAATCCTTTGGATTCTCCATGGATTCCCGACAGAAATTGCGTTTTTCCGAGGAATTGTTCTACGTTTACCGCGCCATGACCAAGCCCTCGGAGCAGCTTTTTCTTTCCTATCCGTCCATGCAGCCCGACGGATCCCAGCGTTCCCCCTCTCTCGCCTTTCAAAGAATCGAATTTCTGTTTGACAGAAAGCCGAAAAGCATACTCTCGGAATATTTGCGTCCAAAGAAAACGGACGGCTCCGAAGATCATCAACCGATCCATCGTTTGCCCGACATGGGCGCCAACGTGCGTCTGCATCTGTCGCAATCTTCTATCCAGACGTTTGCGCTCTGTCCCTATCGCTATTATTCCACCTATCGCTTGAAGCTTCGCTCCAAAAAGGATTCCAACGTCAGCGCAGCAGACGAGGGAAATTTTCTGCACTTCGTCTTTGAAAACTTCCTAAAAAGATCGTTAAATGAAGACGGAACGCTCTCACTTCCCTCTTTTGAAGAACTCCCTCGCGTTGCTGACGATACCATCCGCGAATATCTGGAGCGGGTGTGCCCCATCCCATCCGAAGAAATGGACGACCGACTGCTGCACCTGTTTGGGCGACTCCGTGGTTTGTCGATCCTGATCTTGCGGGAGATCGTTGGAGAATTGTCGTGCAGTCACTTCAAACCCGTTGGATTTGAACAACGCTTGGGTGGAGCGGAGCCAAATTCTCTGCCCGCCGTTCGGTTGACGCTTCGGGACGGCTGCGCCGTGGAATTACACGGTACCGTTGACCGCGTAGACGTTTTTGAAAAAGACGGAAAGCTGTACGTTCGTATCGTAGACTACAAAACGGGGGAACATAAATTTTCCTTTGACAAAGTCCGCTCCGGCGAAGATCTCCAGTTGGTGCTGTATCTGTTTGCCGTGGTTTCATCGGATCCCAACCGTTACGTTCCCGTGGGCGGTGAGTTCTTATATTCTGCCACAGAAAAAGGAAAGACGTCGGTTTCCAGAAGCGGTTTTCTGCTGAACGACGAGGAGATCCGACAAGCCGCCGATTGCACTCACGAACAAATACATTTAAAAAATCTGATCAAATCTACGGCGGAAGATCTGGATGAGATCACCGACGCAATGCAGGAAACCGTCCGCTCCATTGCCGAACGGATCCTGTCGGGCGAAGCCCAAAAAACGCCATCCGAGGACGCTTGCAGATTTTGCGGTATCCGCGATCACTGTGACGTTGCTTGCCGCTCTAAAAAATAAGAAAGGAAATTAACATGGCTCAAAGAACATGGACGGCTTCACAAGAAGACGCAATGAATATTCGGAATAAAATGCTGTTGGTTTCCGCCGCAGCGGGTTCGGGAAAGACCAGCGTGCTGACCGAGCGGATCATCCGTTTGTTGACCGCGCCGGACAGTCAAGCAGATCTTTCCAGAATCCTGGTTGTGACCTTTACAAGAGCCGCCGCAGCAGAGCTGAAGGCGCGGATCGCATCCGCTCTGACGCAGGCGTTGGCGGAACGCCCCGGAGATCCTCATTTGACCAGACAGCTTTTCTTATTGGGCAGCGCGCAGATCTCCACCATCGACTCCTTTTTCCAAAAAGCGATTCGGGAGCATTTCGACGAATTGGAGATTCCGGCGTCCTTCCGTTTGGCAGATCAAGGCGAAGCCAACGAGCTTTGCCAACAGATCCTGGACGACACCGTTCGGGAGATTTATCGGCGGCACGAATCGACGGAAGGCTCTGCCGATTCACCTTTCTCAAAATTGAAAGAAAACGGTTTTGCAAGAGCGATGGACGACCTTCTCTCCAATCGAAACGATGCGGATTTTGACAACAAGCTCCTGCATTTCTACGAAAAATTCTCGTCTTATCCCCAAGGCATCGAGCTTTTGCGTGACTATTCCGAAACGCTACAAAATTCAGTTGGTAAAGAGTTTTTTGATTCCCCTGCGGGAAAAGCACTGAAACGGTATCTGTTGGATGCCTGCACCTACTTTTTAACGCGGCTCAAGCAGACCAAGGACTATTTGGACGTTGATCCCGATTGCGCCGCGCGCTTTGGCGGCGTTTGCGAAAATGACACCGTGTTTTTCACCGCGTTACAAGAAAATCTGCAAAACGGCGGATTTGAAGACGCGCGCAGGATCGTGTGCGGTTTTCAGCGAACCAACTTCCCCGTGATGCGTTCAAAGCCCGCCGAAATGGAACGCTACAAGGATCTGCGAAGCGAGATGAAGGACGTCGTTGAGGATTGGACGCAACGGTTCTTCCGTTATTCTCCAACCGAAATCCAAGCGCAAATTTTGCGAAACGCAAGGCTTTGTGAAATGCTCTACCAACTGTTTTCCGAGTACCGCACACGTGTCTGGGAAGAAAAGAAACGGCGTGGGATCCTGGAATTCAACGATATCCGCGAACAGCTTTACCGTTTGCTGACGCATCCAGACGGCTCCCCCTCTGCTTTCGCAGAATCTTTGTCGGAGCAATACGATGCGGTTTATATTGACGAATACCAAGACGTGGACTTTATGCAGGACCGCATTTTTGCCTTGATCGGAAAAAGACGCCGTTTTATGGTGGGCGACATCAAGCAAAGCATCTACGGTTTCCGTGGAAGCGAGCCCTCTATTTTCGCTGACTACCGCCGGAACATGCCGCTTTATACCGGAAACGAAGAACAAGACTCCGATGCGGTGTGTGTGTTCATGTCCGAAAATTTCCGTTGCAATCAACCCATCATCAACTATGCCAACCGGGTTTGCTCCTTCCTGTTTTCCGGATGCGAGGACACCGTTGGTTACCGTCCCGAGGACGATCTTCGGTTCAACAAAGGCAGGGGCGAGGCACTTTCTCCCCCCATCCCCGTCCAAACCGTGATCTTCCAAGGGTATCCAAGGGCAAAAAAAGGCGAGGATACGTCTTCCGAAGAACGCCTCAATCGGGAAGCTCTTTGGGTAGCTTCAGAGATCGCAAAGCTGTTGAAAGAAGGCCGTTTGGATAACGGAGAGCCAATTTTGCCCTCCGACGTTGCCATTCTGGTGCGAAACACAAACTTGGGAATTCCATTCGTGAAAGAATTGACCGCGCTGGGGATTCCCGTGTCTGGCGCCGCAGGAGATGACATTGCCCATTCTCCCTTGATGACCGATCTTTTGAATCTGCTCCGATGCATCGACAATCCTCACCGAGATCTGCCCATGTCCGAATACCTGCTGTCCCGTGACGGCGGATTCACCTTGGAAGAATTGACCGAGATCCGAAACGCATCTCCGGAACAAAAATCGCTGTTTGACGCTATTTGCGCGTCCGCTTCGGAAGAAGACATGCCATATCATGAAAAATGCGTCCAATGGGTGGATTGGCTGGAACGGTTTCAAGCATTAGCGGCAGTCCAATCTGCTGATCGGTTTCTCCGTTTGCTTTACACCGATCCACGCTTGAATTCTCATGCTGGAGAGGCTGAATTATTAGTGCTTTACGAGCAAGCAAGAATCTATCAGCGAAATTCCTGGTGCGGATTGTTCGGATTTTTACAGCACTTCGATAAACTGATCGAGAACGACTCGGTTTCTTCGGGCGCCTTTAAAAAAGCCGACTCCGCCGTTCGTGTGATGACCATGCACACTTCAAAGGGGCTGGAATATCCCGTAGTGTTTCTGTGCAGCTGTGACAAGCGTTTCAACACCAAATCCTTGGATGAAAATCTTCTGTTCCACAGAACGCTCCCCTGCGCTTCCAAGCTTTTTGCTCCCGAAACGGTCAGCAACGAAAGCGGGATCCTGCGCGAGATCTCCAAGCTGGAAATTCAAGCAGATGAAGCAGAAGAAAATATTCGATTGCTTTACGTGGCGTTGACGAGAGCCAGAGAGCGATTGATCGTGACGGGAACGCCCGACGGTAGCTACGATACCATGCTGAACAATGCCGATCAGATTCTGCGCGGCTCAAGATATTCTATCCTGTATCACGGCAATTTTCTTCGCTGGATCTTGGCAGCGTTGCGCGATAAAACGGCGGGAAACCGTGAAGATCCTTACACATTCCGATACGTTTCGTTATCCGATGAGTTGGAATCTTTGCAATCTACCGTAATAGAACCCGAATCTGTTCAGACTGCATCATCCATAGAATCGGATACGGTTTTCGATATGTTTCGAGATATTTTGAAACGGCAAAAAACATTTGCTTACCCCTTGGACGGTCTGAACGGGATCCCCACGAAGATCGCCGCGTCCAAACTTCGCTCGGATCTTCTGGATCACTTGACCGATGCGGAATCCGAGGAAAAAGCGTTAAATACGCAGATCGAATTGATGAGATCCGCCGCGCCGTCCTTTGAGAATCTATTGGAGCAGCGAAAAAAAGCTACGGCGGCAGACGTTGGAACCGCAACTCACAGCTTTTTAGAATTTTGCGATTTTGATTCTCTCAAAACAGCAGGTGTCCGTCAAGAAGCAGAGCGCTTGGTTCGTGAAAAATTCATTCTGCCCGAAACAGCTGATCTCTTGGCTTTTGACCAATTAGACGCCTTCCTCAAAAGCGATCTGATGGAACTTTTGCAAGAGGCGGAAACCGTCTATCGGGAACAGCAATTCAGCCTATCGGTTCCCCTCTCCGCGCTGACCTTGACCGACGCAGACTCCCCTCTTTACCGTGAACAAACGGTGCTGGTGCAAGGCTCCATCGACCTGCTTCTGAAAATGAAAGACGGACGGTTGATCTTGGTGGACTACAAAACCGATCATCTGTCTTATGCAGAGCAAACCAACAAAAAGCTTTTGGCTGAAAGCATGACGAAAAAGCACGGGGATCAGCTTTCCTGCTACGCCCGTGCGGTGCGGAATCTGTTCGGCAAAGCCCCCGACCGAGTCTATATTTATTCTCTGCCTCTTGGGGCGTGTGTACCAATTCAAACCGACGACACGCGGTTCAACACTTGATGCTTTGAGAGGGGCTGATTTTCTCAAAAAATTTCCTGTTTTCTATTGACATCTCTCCCAAAATACTGTATAATACGGGGGTTGTGTTATAAAAATTAGAAAGGATCTTGAAGAATGAATCACGCCGCCGCGCCTCATCCGATCCGATTTCATGTTCCCCACCCGGGAGAAGTGTTGCAATGGATTAAAAAGAATACGGTTTTGTGCATCGCAGCCGCCCTTGCTTTGATCACCTCTTGCGTCGTGCCGCCCGACGCGGAATATCAGAATTACTTTGATTGGAAAACGCTTTCCTGCTTGTTTTCGGTTCTCGCCGTGGTCTGCGCTCTGAAAAACATTCGGTTCTTTACCATGTTGGCAAAAAAGATCGTTTGTCTTACGGGAGATCTGCGTACGGCAGTCATTGCGCTGGTTTACATCACCTTTATAGGCTCCATGCTCATTGCTAACGACATGGCTTTGCTGACCTTTTTGCCTTTGGGTTATTTGGTGCTGAACGCCACAGGCAAGGAACGGCACATGGCTCCCGTGTTCATTCTGCAAAACATTGCCGCAAACCTTGGGGGAATGTTGACGCCCTTTGGGAATCCGCAGAATCTCTACATTTATTCTTATTTCAATATCCCAACGGGTGAATTCATGGGGATCATGTTGCCAACCTTTCTTTTGGCGGTTGGGATGATCACCGTTTGCTGTTTATTCTTTCCCCGTGATTCCATCCAATTATCGGATGCACAAAGCGAGAAGCTTTCCCCCAAGCGAACCTTGTTTTATCTGCTTCTCTTTGGGCTGGCAATCGTGATGGTGTTTCGCGTGATCCCTTACCAATTGGGCTTGATCCTCGTTTTTCTCGGCATTTTCTTTACAGACAGAAAGGCCTTACACATGGTGGACTATCCTCTGCTGCTGACCTTTTTCTGCTTCTTCATTTTTGCCGGAAACGTGTCAAGGATCCCTGCGATCAGCGAACTGTTGACCAATCTGATGTCCAAAAATCCTCTGCTCGTCAGCATTGCGTCCTGTCAAGTGATCAGCAACGTGCCGTCAGCCATTCTGCTTTCCAGATTTACGGGGGATTACCGAAATCTTTTGATCGGCGTGAACGTCGGCGGAACTGGAACCTTGATCGCATCCCTCGCCAGTCTGATCACGTTCCGAGAGTACACCTCTCATAACCCCGACAAGGCGGGACGTTACATCGTGTTGTTTTCAGCCTTTAATTTTGCTTTTCTGATCGTACTGACGGTCTTTGCGTCTGTCATCAAATAAAGAAACGGGAGCTTGCCACCACGGCAAGCTCCCATTTCTTTATTTCTTTCTCAATTTTCCAACCACGCGTCCGCGACATTGGATGTCCTCAAAATCTTTGAGCAGAATGGGACCGTATTCCTCATTCAGGGACAGCAACCGATCACCCGCATAGACCTTAAAGAAGCCGCAACCGTCCAAAAGGAAAATTCCAAGCTCTCCGATCTCAACGCTATCCGCATGCTGGACCAAAAGAATATCCCCGTTGTGATATTTGGGTTCCATACTGTTACCGCTGATCCGCAGCGCGTAATCCGCGTCTGCCGTTTTTTCGCCCCCGGGAATGGTAATGGTTTCCGCGCGGCTATCCTCCAAATAAACTCCGACGCCTGCGGAAACGGGAAGCTCATACAGCGAAATGGAGCGTTTTCTCTCGGATAGACGCTGTCCTGTGTATCTGCCAACAGTGGAAACGGGACGCAGGATCCGTCCGCTTGTAACTGCGGAAATCGGCTCTTTTTCGCTTTCGGAATCCGATTGCCCGTCACGACGCTCCAGCTCCTTTTCCAGAACCGTTTTCATGAGATCCTTGCCCCACTCGTCCAAAAGGCGGTAAGACTCCATGAATGAAATTTCATCTGCGGAAAGCGTATAGTTATTGGTATTATCGGGATTGCCCGTAACGATATATTCAACCGAACATTCCAGCGCGTTGCAGATGGCGATCATATTGGAAAGCTTTGGGGACTCGTTCATCCCCGCCAGTAGCTTGCTCAGGGTACCCAGAGGGATCCCCGAACGCTCTGCCAACATTTCATTGGTCAGCTTCTTTTGGCTCTTTAATTGTTTGATTCTATCGATGTAGGTTTCCATAATTCCAACCTCCGTTTTTCCGTTTGTGATATTATTATAGCACATTTTTTTCGGTTTGTAAAGAGGTTTTGAAATATTTTTTCTTTTTTCGGAAAAAACCTATTGACAAATTGGTTTTTATCTGTTATAATAGCATCAGAAAAAGTTCCATTTTTGGTATTAAGAGGTGCTGATATGAATAATACTTATGAAATTTCCAACAACTTTGATTCCAATAGCGGAATATATGAAGCGTTTTACGAAGAAGTGGTGATTCCTGCTTATTCCACGCCGAAAACACTGTGCAACATCTCGGAGAAAGCAAAAAAGCTGTATAAAATTCTCACGGGAGCAGCAACAAAACGATTGGCAATGACCGCAGCAGCCGCCCTCTCTCTTTTAGGTGTCGTTGGCGTTGCAGGTGGAATCCAGCACGGAAATATTTCGTTGCTTGGCGGACTTGCCATCGCGGCTTTTTGTGTTAGCGTTGAATACTGTTGCTTAAAAAAAATCGGACAGGTCAGAAAATAATTTTCGCGGTTATGAGCCTCAATTCTTGATCAAATCTGAAAGCGTGATTCCGATCAGTTTTGCCGTTCTGATGGCTTCCTCTTGGGTATTCCCTGCAGAACCGATCTCAAGCAGAAGCGAGCGAGGCGCCAGCTCTTGATTGTAGGAAGCGTTTCGCAAGGATATTGGTCGGCTGATGTTTTCCACACTCTCATTCAGTGCTTCGCAAAGGCTGATCGCGAGGGACAAGTTGGATTTCCAATTGGGACACTGGGTGCCGTTTCCGTCGCTCCCCACCACCGCCATCACCTGACCGTAGGATCCCCCATCTTTTTCCGCTTCTGTGCGAACCAATGCGCCTTCCCCGTTGAGGATCCCGTCGCGATGCACGTCTATAACATATTGAATGGATGGATATTGTTCCAGATACGCCTTGATGCAAGCTTCGGCGCTTGCATAAGCATTTTGGAGCGTTCCATCCTTTCCGTGTTTTTCAGTACATTGGATCGCTGAAACACCTTGTTCGTTTAGAGCATCACACAATGCTGTTCCAACCGAAATCACGGATCGATCTTTATGGTCTGAATAGATCACATTTCCAACCGAATCCGTGAGATAGGACGTATTCGGCTCCAGATATGCTTCATATGCATGCGTGTGAAGGATCAGAACCAGAGGCCCTTCCGCTATTTCTCCAGAAACGAAAGGTGTGGAACGAATTTCTGATACGTCTATTTTATGTCCCGTTTCATTTTGCAAAAAGGCACTCGTATCCCATTCGCAGGAAAGATCCATGGAGATTACCGGAACTGCTCCGTCCGGAATCGGCTCTGAAACAGGCGGAACCTCTCTCAAAGACTCATTCGACGGTTGCGTGGATTGTTCTTCCGGAATTGGATCTGTTTTTTCGGACGTTTCATTTCCGCCAAACCATCCTTCTCCCGTTTTCCAAACACCGCTCATGGCGAACGCCGCCGTTAAAATCCCGACGCAAAGCAAAAAACACATAAATCTGGTGGCTTTTTTTCGCAAAGGTATTCCAAAGGAGATCGCTTGTTGAGGGGGCAACAACGGCTGTTTCGCATTTTCCATAAAAAGCCCTTCTTTCGGTTTGAATGGTCAATCATATGAAAAAAGGCTGAAAAATATACCTCTTTTAAAAAGGTAGCTCTCCAACGTAAGCAAGTCCGATCGCCTTGGAAAGCAGTTTGGAAAAATGGGACACCAGCACGTCGCTCTCTTTGGGAGATACGAAAAATCCTCGTCCGTTGTCCAAAACCTTTTGGAGTGAATCGTCAATCTGCGTGATATTCGCAAGCTCTAAAGCATCGCACACGAGAGTGGACGAATCTACTACCGTTGGAACACCGATGGCTATGATCGGTACTCCAACGGTTTCCTCTGTAATGGCACCGCGATGATTTCCGACTCCGCTCCCCGGAACGATCCCAACGTTTGAAAATTGGACGGTTGACGCCAATCGGTCACAGTTTCCCGCAGTCAGAGCATCAATGACTAAAATCAGATCCGGACGGACGGCGTCCACTGCGGAACGTAAGATCTCCAACACCTCTATCCCCGTTTGTCCCAAAACGCCGGGAGCTAACGCTGACAACGAGGAGCAGCCCAGCGCTTGATACAATTCGGTTTCGTGTTCTCGCAGATGTCTGGTGGCAGTCAGTTTGGAGATCGTGAGAGGACCGATAGCGTCCGCCGTCAGTTCTTGATTGCCCAATCCAATCGCCAAAACCTGCATTTCAGCGTCGGGCATTCTTCCCAAAAGCTGTTCCGTTAAGCTGCGAAGCTCGTCCGCTAATATTTCTGCACATTTGTCGCTTTCTTCTCGCGTCAAATACTGAATATTTCTGCAAACGACGGTGATATACCGTCCGAGAGGTTTTCCAATTTGCTTTGCGGCTTCTTCATCAAAAATTTCCGTTCGATAAATTTTGCATCCGTCGCGCTGTTCTTCCGTTTGTTCAACGCCCGATAGCTTTTCGCCTTCTTTTTCATAAATTTCGGCGGCAAGATCCGTTCTTTGATAATTTTTCATGCTCAAAAACGCCCCTTTTATCATTTTTTATGAATCCAAACAAATTGTTAACAAAATATACATTAAAAAATTTCAGAATCTATTGAAATTTGATAGAAAATATTGTATAATATATAGGTAGCTATGGCTTGTTTACGCCAAATTCGATTTTTCTTTACACAAGGAGGTTTTTCCAAACTATGACAAAGCGAATTTTAGCTCTCTCCCTCTGTATCGTGATGATCTGTTCTTCGTTTTTTGGGTGTGCCAAGAAGGACAACTCTGATCCCGGTGCTTACATCACGATGTACTTATCTGACGAAATCTACGATTTCGACCCCGCAAGTGCCTACTATAACACCGATGCGGTCAACGTATTAAGCTTGATGTACGATACTTTGTTCAAGCTGGACGAAAATGGTAAAGTCAAGAAATCCTTGGTTGACAGCTATGAGATTGTAGAAAAGCCTGAAACACAGGAGTATTACATTGAATTCACCCTGAAGGAAGCGTACTGGAGCTCAAAGGACCAACTGACTGCCGAGCACATTGTTTACGCTTGGAAGCGTTTGGTAGACTTCCGAAACAATTTTGACGCAGCTTCTTTACTTTTTGACATTAAGAACGCGCGCGCAATCAAAGAAGGCGATATTCCGGTGGACGACCTTGGCGTGGAAGCTGTGGAAAGCCAGGTGGTAAAGGTGTCCTTTGAGGCTCCCGTCGACTACGATCAATTTCTTCTGAACTTGACCAGCATTGCCACCGCGCCGCTCTTGGAACGCTATGTTTCTATCAACCCCGACTGGGCAAAAAAATCCAGTACCATCGCAACCAGCGGCCCCTTCAAGTTGGGTAAGATCCTCTACGCTGAAACCGGTGAGGAAATCTATGACGTCAACGGTTCCAACAAAGAAGGCTTAACCGTTGCTACGAACTCCAAGGAGAAAAAGATTTCTTACTTCTATTTGGAGCGTAACGCCTATTATTACCGCGACACCAAGCACGATTCCTTGGATAAATCTGTAAAGCCCTACCGCTTGCTGGTGGATTGTACAAAAACAGACGAGCAGCTTTTGGATGACTTCCAAAACGGAAAACTGTTTTATATCGGTAATATTCCGCTTTCCCTACGCACGGGAGATAACGCAGAATACATCAAAAAGAAAGCTGAAGTCACTGATGCACTTTCTACGTTCTCCGTTCAATTGAATCAAAACGCACTGATCTCCGACGGTGGACGCGGCACCTACCTCTTTGCAAATCCTGTTGTGCGCGAAGCACTTTCTTTGGCAATTGACCGTGAAGCAATCGCCAACGCAGTCGTATTTGCACAAGCCGCCGACGCCTTCGTTGCAAACGGCATATTCGACGTCGGTTTGAAAGGTGAATTCCGTGAGAGCAAGCTGGCTTCCTCGTTGCTCAATACAAACGCGAAGATGGAAGAAGCCAAAGCCTTACTGACTGAGGAAGGAATTACCGCTTCTGATTACGCCTTCTCCATCAAGGTTGCAGCTCACGATGAAGTTCACGTGGCAATGACCGAAATGATCTGTGAAGCTTGGAATGAGCTTGGCTTTGAAGTAACCGTTGAAAAAGCTTCTACCATTCAAAACAACGACTATTTTGATCAAATTGAGGATATAACCAAGGACGTTTGCGACGACTTATTTGTGGAAGCAATCAAGGGTGGCAATTTCGAGGCAATTGCCTTGGACGCAAACGCGTTCACCGCTGATGCATACTCCATGCTCTCCAATTACGCTTACGCATTCTCCGGCTCCTTCTACGCAGATGCGGAAAACGAGGTTTACGAGTACGACACGCATATCACCGGATACAACAGCGTTGATTACAACGTTTTGATGGAAGCTATTTACTATATTCCCTATTTTGCATCCGTTGATACGCTGGATTCCGATTATATGAGCGCGCATTTGGAAACCAAGCCTTACGAAGCGTCTGCAATTGCTACGATCAGAAAATTCTCTGTAGCAGTTGCAACCGCAAAAGCCGCTCTGAACGATGCAAACGCAAACTTGAATCCGGAAGATCAAACCGCAACAGTCGAAATCAATACCATCAATCAGAGTGTAAAATTGATCTCCGAGCAAGTATCTGCCATGGAAACCGCCGCTAAAACGGCAGCCAAGGATATCGTTGCCGCAGGTGTTTCGGATGAGTTGATCGCAACGATTGAAACAGCAAACAAGAACGTTTCTACCGAGGTCACTTCTGCCCTTGCGTTGATCGCAACAGCTGAAAAAGACTGTGCTGCCGCAAACAAAGCAGCAACGGCAGACAAAGATGCCGCCATTGCAAAAGCACTGGAAAGCGCAAAAGCAGCATTGACCGCCGCGAAAGCCGTTGCAACCAAAGCAGAGGCGTCCGTTGCTGCAACCGAAGCCGCTAAAGAAGGTGCCAGCAAGCAGACCTTGAAGGAAGCCATTCAAGCAATTTATACTGCAAACGGCATCACTCCTTCCACTAAGGAATCCGACTGGAACAAACAGAAATCCATTCTGCTCCATGAAGCCGAAGAACTTTTGATGGAAGATCTCCCTGTGATCCCCGTGGTTTACAATCAGAATGCCGTTCTGGTGCACAAGGATCTCTCCAGAGTAGATGCAACCTACTATGTCCCCGCATACTTCCGCAAGACCAAGTTAAAGAACTACAACAAGTACTACTACTATGATCAAGAGGAAGAAATAGACATCTCGATCTTCAAGTCCTTCCCCGAAATCAAATGGGATGAAATTGAAGATTGATCATAAACCAAAAAGAACTTCCGACACAAACGTGTCGGAAGTTCTTTTTGCTGCGTGTAAGATCAATCACCCAAACGGATGTTGATTCCGCCGCTACTGCCATGGTCGGAATCAATGTTCAGATACGGTGTCAGCTTCCCTGCCATGTTGACGATAGGCATGGATTGGATGTAAACCTTTCCGGGACCAGTGATGCGAGTGTGGAACAAGCCCTCTCCGCCAAACAGAACATTTTTCACGCCTTTCACGGTTTGAATATCCATGGTACAGCCCTCGGTCATCGAGGCAAGATAGCCCGTGTCCACAACGATGCTTTCGCCGTAGCCCAGCTCGTATTCCTTGCAATAACCGTCGATCTCAAGAAAAACCAAGCCCTCGCCCGTGATCTTCTGAAGGATGAATCCTTCACCGCCGAAAAAACCTTTTCCCAGTCGCTTCTGAAAATAGACCGACAGCTCCAAGCCCTTTTCCATGGCAAGGAATCCTCTCTTTTGAACGATGATCCCATTTCCAAGGGATACACGGTACGGTATGATGGAACCGGGAAAGCTTGACGCAAACGCGATCATACCGTCCCCACCAACGGCAGTATATTCGTTCATGAAAATGGATTCGCCGGAAAACATTCTTCCAAAGACCTTTCTAACGCCGCCACCTGTGTTGGTGTCCATCTTCATATTCGGGCTCATCCAGCTCATGGCACCGCTTTCGGTACAAAGGGTTTCTCCTGCCTTGGGATAGCAGATCACCACGGGTAAATTGCCCCCCTCGATCTCATATTTCAACATCGTTTGACTCCTCCGATTTCAAAGATTTTATACCTATATTCATTTTTTATTATATCACATTCCCACTCCTATTTCAACATTTTTTTTATTTTTCTTTGCGTTTTTCAAAAAAAGACTTGAAAATACGATCAGCTTGTGGTATAATATTAAATCATGTGATGATGAAGTCAGCGAATCTGCAACAAGGTATTTCAGAGAGCGTCGGCACGGCTGAAACCGACGCATACCCGACAGAGGACGCATTTCCCTTCGGAGCATACCGAATGAACCGTTTAGTAGTTTGGTACGGCAAGGCACCGTTATCCGCCTGTAAAGTGTTGGCTTTATACGCCGAAAAACAGGTGGTACCACGGGTGCATTGCTTCTCGTCCTGACTTTAGGACGGGATTTTTTATTTGTAAAATCATTTGAGAAAGGATATCAAAATGAGAGAAACACTTGCAAAAATCAAGGAATCCGCATTGGCGCAGATCAACGAGCCGAACGCTGACCTTGAACAGATCAAAATCAAGTATCTCGGAAAAAAAGGAGAGCTGACCGCTGTTTTGCGCGGAATGGGTGGGCTATCCCCTGAGGAACGCCCCTTGGTTGGACAGCTTGCAAACGAGGTACGCGCGCAGATTGAAGCCGCCATTGCAGAAAAGGCAACCTTGGCGCAAGCCGCTGCATTGGAAAAGAAACTGAAAGAGGAAACCTTGGACGTGACCATGCCGGGAACTCCCGTTTCTGAAGGTCATATCCATCCTTTGACGCAGGTACAGCGCCAGTTAGAGGATATTTTCATTGGAATGGGCTTCTCCATCGTGGAAGGTCCCGAGGTGGAGCTGGATTATTACAATTTCCAGGCATTGAACATCCCCGAAAATCATCCCGCAAGAGATACGCAGGATACCTTCTATATTACCGACAACATTTTGCTTCGCTCCCAGACGTCCCCCGTTCAGGTGCGTACCATGGAGCATATGAAGCCCCCGATCCGCATCATTTCCCCCGGGCGCGTTTACCGCTCCGACGCACTGGACTCTACCCACTCTCCTCTGTTCCATCAGTTGGAAGGCTTGGTGGTTGACAAGGGCATCACCATGGGGGACCTCAAGGGAACCCTTGAGATCTTCGCCAAGAAGATGTTCGGAGAATCCACGCGGATCCGTTTCCGTCCTCACCATTTCCCCTTTACGGAGCCGTCTGCCGAGGTGGACGTTTCCTGCTACGTTTGCGGCGGTAAGGGTTGCAGACTTTGCAAGGGCGAGGGCTGGATCGAAATTTTGGGCGCCGGCATGGTGCATCCTTTCGTTCTCTCCAACTGTGGAATTGGTCCCGAAGAATATTCGGGCTTCGCGTTTGGGCTTGGAATCGAGCGGATCGCAATGAAAGCGTACAGCGTTGACGATATTCGTCTGTTCTATGAAAACGATCAACGTTTTCTGGAGCAATTCTGACGAAGGGGGTAGAAAAACATGAATCTTTCAAGAAATTGGCTTTCCGATTTCGTCAATACCGACGGGATCGGCAATCAGGAATACTGTGACCGCATGACTGCAACAGGCTCCAAGGTGGAAGGCTTTGAGGTTTTGGGCGAGGACATCGAAAACGTAGTGGTGGCAAAGGTCACTCACATGGAAAAGCACCCCGACTCGGATCATATGTGGATCTGTCGCGTAGATGCAGGCGAACAATACGGTCACGACATTCAGATCGTGACGGGAGCGCAAAACGTGTTTGAAGGCGCATTGGTGCCTGCGGCACTCCCCGTGGCAAAGCTGCCCGGCGGCGTTGTGATCAAAGCGGGAAAGCTCCGCGGCGTAGAGTCCAACGGTATGCTCTGCTCCATTGGAGAATTGAAATTGACCACCCACGATATGCCCGGGAAAATAGAGGACGGCATCCTCATTCTGGACGATTGCTATGGCGACAAGCTGGGCATGGATATCCGTGAAGCCTTGATGCTGTCGGATTCCGTGGTGGAATTTGAGATCACGTCGAACCGTCCCGACTGTCTTTCTGTCATCGGATTGGCAAGAGAGACCGCGGTTTCCTTTGAAAAAGAGTTGAAGGTTCCCACACCCGTGGTAAAAGGCTGCGGCGACGGGGACAAGATCGAAAATCATTTGAACGTCAGCATTTCCGCACCCGATCTCTGCTATCGTTACTGCGCGAGAGTGGTGAAGAACGTGAAGATCGCACCTTCTCCCCTGTGGATGAGAATGCGGTTGCGCGCGTCTGGCGTTCGCCCCATCAACAACATCGTGGATATTACCAACTACGTCATGCTGGAGTACGGTCAGCCCATGCACGCCTTTGATTATAAGTGCTTGGACGGTTCTTCCATCAACGTTCGCCGCGCGGCGAACGGAGAAAAATTCCGTTCGTTGGACGACGTTGACCATATTCTGGATGATTCCATGCTGGTGATCGCGGACGAAAAGAAGGCTTGCGCCCTGGCAGGCGTAATGGGTGGAGCCAACTCGGAGATCACAGAAAACACCGCTACTGTTGTGTTTGAGTCCGCGTGCTTCAACGGTGCGTCGGTTCGCGTCACTGCCAAGAAAAACGGCATGAGAACCGAATCTTCCGCCCGTTTTGAAAAGGGCTTGGATCCCGAAAACTGTATGGCAGGATTGGAGCGCGCATGCGAGCTGGTGGAAATGTTGGGCGCAGGCGACGTTGTGGATGGTATTCTGGACGTATACCCTGCCCCTGCCGCTCCTACGGTTCTTCCCTTCACTCCCGATCGCTACAATGAGTTTCTTGGAACCAAGATCCCGAAGGAGCACATGATCCAAACCCTGATCGGTTTGGGCTGCAAGCTGGAAAACGACAGCATCGTCGTTCCCTCTTACCGTGCGGATCTGGCTTGCATGAACGATATTGCAGAGGAAGTGGTCCGTGTATACGGCTACGACAAGATCGAGGCTTCCCGCATGAACGCCGAAACCACCTTGGGCGGCAGAAGCGCGAAACAACAGTTCATCGTTGATCTGGAAAACAAACTGATCGGCATGGGGCTTTCCGAGATCCATACCTTCTCTTTCATCAGTCCCAAATTCTACGACAAGGTTCGGATGCCCGCAGACAGTCCGCTCCGCCGTTCCGTGGTGATCTCCAACCCGCTTGGTGAAGACACCAGTGTCATGCGCACCGTGGCACTTCCCTCTATGATGGAAGTCATCGCGCGCAACAAGAACTTCAACAACGAAACCGTTGGCTTGTTTGAGCTGGCAACCGTATATCTGCCTCATGAGAACACCAAAGAACTGCCCGATGAAAAGCAAGTGCTGACCATCGGTATGTACGGCAACGTAGATTTCTACAAGCTGAAAGGCATTTGCGAGGCAATTCTCGGCTTCAGCGGCGTGAAAGCAGGAATCGCATCCTACTCCGAGCATCCTGCTTACCATCCGGGCAGATGCGCCAAGCTCACGGCTTCCGACGGAACCGAGCTGGCGATCTTCGGTCAAGCAGATCCTCGCATGACCGCAAACTACGGCTTGGAGATTCCCGTTTATATTGCCGAAATTTCTTTTGACGAATTGTTCGCGCTTGCAAACACGCAAAAGGAATACCGTCCTCTGCCAAAATACCCTGCCACCACTCGCGACTTCTCCTTCGTTTGTGACGAGGCTCTGGAAGTTGGCGCCATTGAGAACGTTATGGAAAAAGCAGGCGGCAAGTTGGTGGAAAAGGTGGCACTCTTTGACATTTACCGCGGCGCACAGGTTGGCGAAGGAAAGAAATCGGTATCCTTCCGCGTGACGCTTCGTGCTGATGACCGTACCCTGACCGTGGAAGAAGCCGACAAGGTTTCCAAAAAGATCATGAACGACCTGAAATTCAAAATGGGTCTGGAATTGAGAAGCTGATAAAACGGCAAAAAGAACTCCGAAGCGATTCGCTTTGGAGTTCTTTCGTTTTATTCCAAGTTAAAATCAAGCCTTGCCGATGGAACCGAACAGCTCCATCTTTTCCTTTACGGTTGCCTTGATCGCCTCAAAGCCGGGAGCCAGAAGCTTTCTGGGGTCGAAGCCCTTGCCCTGAAGATCCTTACCTGCTTCCACATACTCACGGGTAGCAGCGGCAAACGCCAACTGACACTCGGTGTTTACGTTGATCTTGGATACACCCAGAGAAATTGCCTTCTTGATCATATCCTCGGGAATACCCGTACCGCCGTGAAGAACCAAAGGCATATCACCAACTTCAGCGGAAACGGCTGCCAAAGTATCAAAGGACAGTCCTGCCCAGTTTGCGGGATATTTGCCGTGGATGTTACCGATTCCTGCTGCCAGCATGGTAACGCCCAGATCTGCGATCATCTTGCACTCGTAGGGATCAGCGCACTCGCCCATACCAACAACGCCGTCTTCTTCGCCACCGATGGAGCCAACCTCTGCTTCCAGAGAAAGTCCCTTTTCAGCGCAAACCTTTACCAATTCCTTGGTCTTTTCCACGTTCTCGGCAATGGGATAGTGAGAACCGTCAAACATGATGGACGAGAAGCCAGCCTCGATGCACTTATAGCATCCCTCGTAGCTTCCGTGGTCCAGGTGAAGGGCTACGGGAACGGTGATCTTCAGTTCATTGATCATCGCCTTTACCATTTCGGTAACGGTGGTATATCCACACATATACTTTCCTGCTCCCTCGGAAACGCCGAGGATCACGGGAGAATTTTGCTCCTGTGCCGTCAGAAGGATCGCCTTGGTCCACTCCAGGTTATTGATGTTGAACTCACCGACTGCGTAATGGCCGGCTTTTGCTTTTTGAAGCATCTCTTTTGCGGAAACGAGCATGATAAAACCTCCTGAAACTTTTTCCTTTTTTCAATACCTATATTATATACCATTTATCAAAAAAAATCAAGTTATTTTTTGTTTTTTTCTTGTTTTTCGCGAGGAAAAATCGTTTTGTGCCGATCAAACCTCGGTTTCAGCTATCTTTTGCAGATATTTACGGTCTATTTTACCGTTTGGCGTGAAAGGCAGACGCTCCATCCCACAACAAACCGCGGGGATCATATAGCGCGGCAGATACCCTTTCAGGAAGGTCAGCAAGCCCAAATTCTCCGACTCTCCCTCATAAAACAGAACGATCCGTTTCTTCTCCGAATCGTAAACGCAGCAGGCTCTGCGGATCCCCTCCGCCAGCGCGGCAGCCGCCTCGATCTCCCCCAATTCGATTCGGTGTCCCATGTGCTTGATTTGCGCGTCACGGCGGGAAACGAACACCAGCTCGCCGTGAGAATTGAATCTGCCCACGTCACCCGTGCGGTAGACCAATTCGGGATAGTTCTGATGCAGAGGATTTTGAACGAACGCCTCCGCCGTTTTTTCGGCATTGCGGAAATATCCGAGGGTAACGCAGGTCCCGCGCAAATAGATTTCCCCCGTCTCTCCCGCTCCCGCCTCGGTTCCGTCCTCGCGGATCAGCATGAGTCCCGTGTTGGGGAAAGGCTTGCCGATGGGAACGGGCTCGTCTTCTTCCAATTCCCGATCCGCTTTCCACCAGCAGGACATTCCCGTGGCTTCGGTGGGGCCGTAAAGATTGTAAAATACCGTGTTCGGCAATGCTTCTCGCCAGAGCCGGTACTGCGGAAGCGGAAACACCTCGCTTCCAAACGCCACGGTTTTGAGATATTTCGGCGGATTCTTTTCCAGCGTTCCCGTGGACGAGATCATAGTCAGTGCCGACACCACCCAACAAACGGTGTTGATCTTGTGTTCGTTGAGAAAATCCACCAATTTCATGGGGAACATAAACAGCATTTTGGGTACGAAATAAGCAGTTGCCCCAAACTTGATCACGGGCATCAGCTCCTTCAGCGGCGCATCGAAAAAGAGGGGCGTTTGATTGGCAAACACGCTTTCCTCGGAAAAGCCCAGGGTATCGGACAGCGCTTCCACGTAGTCGATCACCGAGCGGTGGCAAGCGGACACCCCTTTGGGGATCCCCGTGGATCCCGAAGTAAATACGATATAAATGGGATCGATATCCAACTGCTCTGCTCTTACGGCGTCCAGCGCATCCGCATCCTCTACTTGCGACGCAAGATCGTTATAGCGAAGGATCTCCCCGTTAAAGTGTAGCGATTTTGCATTATTTTCGTTTCTTTCGTCGGTGACGATCACACGAGCCCCCACCTGCTCCAGGATCACTTCCATACGGTGTTGCGGCATGGAAGAATCCAGAGGAACATAGTAGCACCCTGCATAGACAACACCGTAAAAGGCGGCAGGGACACGGGGATGCTTCTCCATGAGAATGGCAATCGGCTCTTTGCGATACCTCGCCCGAAGCAAAGCGCTTCCAACCGCTCTGGCGGAGCGGTACAGCTCCTCAAAGGTAATGGAATCCTTCCCGTCGGCATACGCGATCTTATTGGGAACTCCGGGAGCCGTGGCTTCCAGATACTGCAAAATATTGGTTTGAATCGCCATCATTTCACTCCTTCCGTCAAGTCAGATCGGGGCGTTGGGTCAGAATTTCGGTTGCAGTTGCGGGGTACTTGGAACGGTCATAATAATAGAAATATGCCCGTTGCTCACTGAATGCGTCGATCTGCGCGTCGGTCAGAAGCGCTCCGCTATAACTGACATCGCGCAATCTGGTGGCATCGTAGTGATACCATGTGGGCGATTCGTTCGGCTCCGATATATTGATCATCGACCAATAGTGCGTGTCATCGGTAAATCCCGGCAACCTTTGCACGTCCAGATTCTCAATACCCAATCGCTCAAAGAACGCCTTGGAAAGCGAAAAATAACTGAAACAGTCCCCTTCCCGATTCTGCAAACAAAAATAGGCTTCCCGGATCCAATCGGTCTTGTCCGAGGTGTCCGTATAAACGATCCTTGCATCGGTGTGGACGAATCGGAAAATGGCTCTCGCCTGATCCGCTTTGTCCATCTGGGCAAGTCCAAGCTCCGCGATCCACGGGTCGATCTTGTCGTTGAGCATGGCAAGGGTGATCTCCTCTTTGTAGACGTGGAGCGTGACCTCTGTCATTGAAAGGTTTCCTGCGTGATCGTAGGCGTAATATGTGACGGGATATTCTCCTTCGGTGGTGAGATCCACCGTGGAATACTCGGCTTTCAACGTCAATCTTCCATGACAATTATCGGCTACGGTCACTCCTGCGTAATAGGCGACAGCCGTATCCCCAACGTATGCCATCAAATCTTTTGCGCCCTCGATCCTGGGCGGCTCGGTGTCATCCACCAAAGTGAGATTGACCGTGACCGTCTGCGCCTTCCCTTCTTTTGGGGTATAGATCACGGAGATCCGATTGGTTCCGCTTTGCAGATCCACCCACGGATCCTTCTCCGCAAACGCCACGGTATCTCCCTCTGCCAGCGCATCAAAGAATTCGTTGGCTTCGGGAAGCTCCGCTCCGATCGCCCAGATCAGATCACGGGTTACGGGGGGCTCGGGCTGTCGGTTTCCGATGCAAGCAGAAAACAAGAAAAGAGCCGAGAGCAGAACCAATATCAGCGACACAACGCGCAAACACATTCGATTCATTCTCTCAACTCCTTTCAAAATGGATTGGTATTTTACAGCAAATGCACGCCGTTTTCGCGGCAGATGCGGTGTTCTTCCTCTGACCAGAACGAGGATTGAACCTCTCCGATGTGGGCTTTTCTCAAGAAGAACATACACATACGGGATTGACCGATGCCGCCACCGATGGTGTAAGGCAGTTCCCCGTTCAAAAGCGCTTTATGGAAAGGCAGCTCTGCTCGATCCTCACACCCACGCAGAGCAAGCTGACGGCGCATGGCGTCCTCGTCCACTCGAATTCCCATGGAAGAAAGCTCCAAAGCGATATCCAGCACAGGATAGTAAACGATGATATCTCCGTTCAGAGTCCAATCGTCGTAGTCGGGTGCTCTGCCGTCGTGAGGCTTTCCGCTTTTCAGCGCTCCACCGATCTGCATGAGGAAGATGGCACCGTACTCCTTGGCGGCGCGGTATTCCCGTTCCTTGGGAGTCAGATCTCCCCAGCGGTCTTCCAGCTCCTGCGCCGTGATAAAGGTGATCTCATCGGGCAACAGCTTCCCGATGAAGGAATATTCGTTAACGATGTATTGCTCGGTATGGCGGAGCGCGTCGTAAATGCAACGAACCGTCCGCTTCAAGGTTTCCTCAGTGCGCTGTTCCTTGGTGATGATCTTTTCCCAGTCCCACTGATCCACGAACATGGAATGAATGTTATCGGTATCCTCATCACGGCGGATGGCATTCATATCGGTATAAAGTCCCTCGTCGGGCGCGAAATCGTACTGCTTGAGGGCGTAACGCTTCCACTTTGCCAGCGAATGAACGATCTCCAACCGTTCGCCCGAGAGCAGATCAAAGCTCACCGCGCGCTCCACGCCGTTGAGGTCGACGTCCAATCCGCTGTTGGGGTTGACGAACAAGGGCGCCGACACGCGGATCAGATTCAATTCGGTTGCCAGATCTCTTTCAAAAAAGTCCTTTACCTTTTTGATGGCGTATTCGGTCTGACGCAAGGTCAGAAAGGATTTGTATCCTTTTGGGATCATAACTTTGGACATATTGATTACCTCTCGTTTCAAGAATCAATCCTGAAAATGATTTTCTGTATTCTTTTTTCTTGCCTTGGAGAAAAATTCGCGGAGCAACCGCAAGCATTCTTCTTCCAAAACGCCCTCTACCGTTTGGGGCGAGGATTCAAGGGGGTATTCGGCGAGGTCGATCACACTGCCGCAAGCGCCTGCTCTGGGATCACGGGCACCAAACACCACACGTCCCACTCTCGCGTGAATGATCGCCCCCATACACATGGGACAAGGCTCCAAGGTCACGTAGACCGTGCAACCCGACAACCGCCACGAGCCGAGGCTTCTGCATGCTTCCTGAACCGCCAACAGCTCCGCGTGATAGGTCGGCATCTGCTGATCTTCACAGAGATTATGCGCCTTCGCCAACACGGTTCCGTTGCCGTCAACGATCACAGCCCCCACGGGGATCTCTCCCATTTCAGCCGCTTTTCGGGCTTCTTCCAACGCCATTTGCATATAGATTTCATCACGCAACATAACCGTACCCCCACGCCATCAAGATCAGCAAGACGATCTGCAAGGCAGTCAACGCCAAAAAGAGGATCATCGGCACGTTGAAAAACAGACGAATCAATTTGGAAGAAGATACGGGATATTCCGCATAGGAATCCGAAACAGGGACGGATCTTCCGAATATACCGTCTTCCGTGTTTGGATCCTTGGGCGCAAGGAACCGAACCAGCAGCACGGTGCATCCAATGCAGACCACGCAAAGCGCTGCTTCCGCAATTGCCCAACCAAGCTCCTGATCACGATCCAATTTGCTTGCCGCGATCTCCAAAGCAAAAGAAGCAAAATTGTTGAACAAGTGAAGAAAAAAACAATTCCAGATGCTTCCGCTCCGCTCGTAGATCACGCCTAACAGAATTCCTGCCGCGAAAGCGTACAAAATTTGTTCCGCATTCTGGTGCATCATCGCAAACAGAAGCGAGCTGATGAGAATGGCGGGAACTCTGCCGAAGGGCAACAAATTGGTGAGAACGGCGCCTCGAAACAGAAATTCCTCGCAGAATGCGGGAACCAACGCCATCACAATGAATTGCAAAACGATCTGGTAGCCGTATTTCATCTCGCCGCTCTCCCAAAGCACTTCGGAAGAAAACGCCTGATAATTGAAAACGCTGACCATGGCGGAATTGAGATAGGACTGCACCCAGATCAGAAGCACACCGCCCAAAACGATCACAGGTAACCAACGAGAAATACGAAGCTCGGCTTTCATGGGGCGGTAACGGTGTCCCTTTTTGGAGATCGACCAACGTAGGATCGCAGCGGGAAGCATGAAGACCAACAAATACCCAATTGCGTAAAACAGTTGCCCGACGATCTCCGCCATCATTGGTTGGGGGACGATCATCGGCAACAAGGATCGAACCGCCGAAAAAAGCACTCCGAACGCGTTCATGAACAACAGCAAGCAAAGCATAGCGATCCCGATAGAAGACAAGATCTGCCGATAATAGAGTTCATTTGCGTTCCACTTTGCTTTCAATGCGTTCGCTCCTTTCGCAAAAAGATACATACATATTATTTTAACACAAAAAAGCCCTTTTGTAAAGGGCTTTCGTTGGATTTCTGCTTGAATTATTTGGTTTTTTTGCGTTCTGCCCATTCAGATGCCAAAACAGAGCATACGCCAAAGGTAATATAATTTCCTTTTACCAGCATGGCTTCTCTGTGGTACCCCTCAAAGGTCATCCCAACGCGCTCCATTACACTTCTGGAACGCTCGTTGTCTTTCATGAATTTCGCCTCAATGCGGTGTAACTTCAATTCCTCAAATCCAAAGTCCAATACTCGCTCCAAGGCTTCGCTTGCAATACCCTTGCCCCAATAGTCGGGGTTGAGAACGTAGCCTACCTCGGCGCTATCCGAGGGGCAATTAAAAGCCGTAAATCCACAGGTTCCAACCATTTTGCAGTCGGGCTCGTAGACGATCGCCCAATCGTAAAACATTCCTGCGGAATACCGTCCGCCCAGATACTGGAGATATTCTCGGGTATAGGCACTGTCGGGATGAGGATACCAGGTCAGATATTTCGTTACGTCGTTTCGACTGGCATATTCGTACATATCACGATAATCGGTCACCAGCATTTTCCGAAGCGTCAAGCGATCCGTGATCAGCTCGGGTAAATGGGAAAATACGCGGTAAAGTTTCTCTTTTTTCATACTTCCGTTCCTTGTTCGTCATCTTCTTCACTTACATTATAAACAATAATTTCCAAAAAAGCAAGAGTTTTTGAAAGTTTTTAAAAAATATTCGGTCAACCCTTTTCTTTTCCGAAAAAATATGCTATAATAAAGTATCATATTGGTTCAAAAAGGGGGACAAGATCGTGGATTTTATTGAAGACGAGCTTTTGAGCGGCGAATTGGTTCCCGTTTTGCTTGGAACATCTGCCGAAGCCATGCAGACCGCGCGCCGTTTCTTCAAAAAATACGGTACCGTATCCCACGTATTCTGCCACCGTCTGCCTCTTACGTCCCGTCTTTCCTTCAGCGTGAAGTATCACCCCATTCAGCGTAGCGCAGAGGGGCTCCTGATGCTCACCGCATTGAAGGACTTTGCAAAGCAGTTGGGCAACGCGGATCTGATCCTTTATCTGATCCCTTGCACCGAGGACTACGCCAATTTCGTATGGCGCAACAGAGAGGTTCTGGAACCGTTTTTCGTGATCGCTGACCTTCCCGAAATGGAACGGGTATGGTATGGCGATAAATCTGATCGAGAGGGTTGATGACATGAAAAAAAACGTTTTACTTGGAGTTTTGGGGGGACTTGGTCCCATGTCAACCTTTTATTTCTGCGAGCTTTTGACGTCCCACACCCTGGCATCCAAAGACTCCGATCACGTGGATATGCTCATCAGCAGCCGCGCGTCCACCCCTGATCGCACCGCCTTTATTTTAGGGACATCTTCGGAAAGTCCCCTACCCGTGATGCAGGAAGAAGCCCTTCGATTGGCAAAGGCGGGAGCGGATCTGCTGGTGATCCCCTGTAACACCGCTCATTATTTTTACGAGGGATTGCGTCAAATTTCCCCCGTTCCCATTCTCAATATCATTGAGGAAACCGTGCTTTATTTGAAGAAACGTAACATTCGCACCATGGGACTTTTGGCAACCGACGGAACTGTACGGTCCCGCTCCTATCATTTGTTCTGTCAACGGCACGGGATCGAATGTATTACCCCTACGGATGAGGAACAAAAGATCATCATGGAGATCATTTACGGTTCTGTGAAGCAAAACAAAACTCCCGATTTTTCGGCTTTTTTAAGGGTTTCTCAATCCCTTCTGAACCGTGGATGTGAGTGTTTGGTGCTGGGTTGCACCGAGCTTTCCCTGCTCCGCCGAGAGGGGTTGAATCAACCTTGGTACGTGGATTCGCTGGAGATTTTGGCATACCGCACCATTCTCGTCGGCGGTAAGACGCCCGTCGGATTTTCTCCCGATTTTGAATGCTTGAGGGAGGGGACGGAATGAAGCTGAACGAATTGCTCGCCCCTCTTTCGCTTGATCAGAACGCCATCCCATCCACGGAGATTACCGAGCTGACCGAAGACTCACGCACTTGCCATCCCGGTGCGCTTTTCGTTTGCATTGACGGATTTCATTCAGACGGGCATCGGTACGCGGAAGATGCTTATCGCAGAGGATGCCGCGCGTTCGTGGCACAAAAAAAGCTTTCCCTGCCCCAAGACGCTTTCGTGTTTTACACGGAAAACACCCATTACTCACTTGGGATGTTGGCTTGCAGATTTTTCGAACATCCGTCCCGTCAGATCCCCGTGATCGGTGTCACGGGAACCAAGGGAAAAACCACCGTCGCCTGCATGATCCGTGAAATTCTGGAGAAAAACGGGATCCCCTGCGGATACGTTGGCACAAACGGCGTGGACTATGGAACCGTTCACCTGGAAACGGTGAACACTACCCCCGATGCGGTCACACTTCAAAGAACGCTACGGCAAATGGCGGACACCGGATGCCGTGCGGCAGTGCTGGAAGTATCCTCACAAGCACTGATGCTGGAGCGGGTTAGCGGAATGAAATTTGCCTGCGCTGTCTATACCAATTTGTTCTCCGATCATATCGGGAACGGCGAACACCGTGATTTTGAAGACTACAAAAGATGTAAAAAACGGCTGTTTACGGATTTTGGCGCGGAAATCATGGTTTACCATTCGGCGGACGCCTATGCCGACGAGTTTTGCGCCGCATCCTCTGCCACGAAAAAAATTTCGTGCGCCTTTAAACGTGGCGCAGATTACCAAGCTTCTTCGCCTTCTCCCTTGCGCTATGAAAATCGGCTCGGAACCGCGTTTGAACTATCTAAAGACAATAACCAAATTCCCTGTCGGATCCCGCTGATCGGCTACGGAAACGCTGCCAACGCGATCCTTGCCATGGCAGTTTGCAAGGAAGGTTTTGGGATCCCCTTGGAAGATTCCGCCAAAGCCTTGGAATCCATTGAAATTGCGGGACGTTCCCAGATCATTTCTTTAGAAAACGGCGGATTGGCTGTGATCGACTACGCTCACAACGGAGAAAGTTTGCGGCAGTTGTTGATCCATTTAAAAGTCTTTGCGCCACACCGTTTGATCTGTTTGTTTGGATCGGTTGGTGAACGAACCGAATTGCGCCGTCGGGAGCTGGGAATGGCGGCGGCAGAACACGCCGACCTTTGCATCATCACGTCCGACAATCCCGGACGGGAAGATCCCAAAAAGATCATGGACGAGATCGCCGCCGTGGTTTCATCCTATCAAACGCCCTATCGGTGCATCGTTGACCGTGAAAAAGCCATCCGATATGCCGTTGAAATCATGGAAACGGGCGATATACTGGTATTAGCCGGAAAGGGGCACGAAACCTACCAACTGATCGGCGGCGAAAAGCTCCCCTTCTCGGAACGGGAAATTTTGCAGTCGAAATTATTGCATTTTTAAACAACACTATGAAAAAAAGGACGGTGCGCCGTCCTTTTTTTCATAGTGTTTTACTAACGTGAATAGAATAAATAAGAAAGCGAGGTGGTTTTATAATGAAAACGAAGATTCGTTTGACCGCATTGTTTTTATGCTTCTGTGCGGTGGCAACTGTCTTTGGCGCACCGTCACTCTACGACTACAATCAAGCAACTCTGTCCGCATCGGCTGAACCGCAGCCGAAATTCACCGTCGTTCTGGACGCGGGACACGGCGGCGAGGATGGGGGCGCCGTCAGTGCGTCCGGAATCTTTGAAAAGGACGTCAACCTCGCCATTGCTCTTACTCTGAAAGAGCTACTCACTGCCAACGGCGTTTCGGTGGTGATGACG
>JAZSMC010000085.1:0-8369 GCA_045535705.1 Eubacteriales bacterium | reverse complement strand
CTAAGATCCAACATAAATATTCTTTGAATTCCATAGTCTTACCTCTTTTTATGCAGTTCATAGATACAATTTATTATACCAAATATACCCAAGATATGCAAGCAAAAATAAAATCGGCACTTTCTTCCGAAAATGCCGATTTATTGGTGACCCGTAGGAGAATCGAACTCCTGTTACCGCCGTGAAAGGGCGGTGTCTTAGCCTCTTGACCAACGGGCCTGGTAGCGGGAATTGGACTTGAACCCATGACCTATCGGGTATGAACCGATTGCTCTAGCCAGCTGAGCTATCCCGCCATTCTCTTTTTGCCAACGCTTGTATATTATACCACAGTTCAATTTCTTTGTCAATACATTTTTCAAAAGTTTTTCGCGTTTTTTGAAAGTTTTTTAGGGATCGTTCAACCGTGATTTGCGGGATGGTTCAAGAAAGGGAACCGCGTGGCAAAATTTGCTTGGCGATTCCCTTTGAAATTACGTAACGGTATCTCCGATCGTTTTTTTGGGGGCGTTCGAGGGTTTTTGTTTAGATTCCTTTTTTGTGGATTCCAGAAGCTCCTCGTCTGTGAAAACGGATGCCACGGCAACGGATGCTTCGGGCAGGAACTGTTGCAAATAATTTTCGGCAGGCCGCCATGCGCGCCCGAAATCAACGTCACGGAACAGGGCAGTCAATCCCGTGATCTGCTTGAGCCGTAGAATTTCGTCGCGATCCATCCCCAAATGTTGAGAGATCCACGCATCCGACCTTCCGATCTCATGAAGCTCCCGAATGATATTACTCATCAGATCCACGTCGTGAGAGCCTCTGGCGCGGTTGTGTCGCACCGTACTTGCCATGCGGTCTGAAAGCGGCTTGTCGATCACGGACACCGGCAGCATTCCTTTTTCGCGCTCGTAGATGTCCTTGTGTTCTTTCATTACCCGATAGCGGTGAAATCCGTCAACGATCACGTATACGTCCTTGAATTTCACGTAATAGCAAACGATAGGCATAGTATAACCGTCTTCCTTAATGCTGTCGTATAACAGTTTCATCTCGGGTGGCGCGACTGCGTTGGGGTTATAGGTGTTTGGAACGACCTTTT
Source organism: Eubacteriales bacterium (assembly GCA_045535705.1). Classification (GTDB taxonomy): domain Bacteria; phylum Bacillota; class Clostridia; order Oscillospirales; family CAG-272; genus UMGS1865. The sequence goes on along the minus strand of JAZSMC010000085.1, from coordinate 7,282 downwards.
CAAAGGGGACTGCGATCACGTTGTAGACGGGGCTTTTCCATTCTTTATTTTTCATTTGACATATCTCCATATTTTTTTCTGATGACGTCAACCGCTCTTTGTTCCTCGCGTGTCAGACCAAAGCCCATAAAACGGCAGGTATGGTCGTTTTTCAAAATACAGTAGCACATTCGTTTCCAGCTTGGAATATCTCTGCTGCTTTTGATGTCGTCGGTATGATCGGGGATCTTGCCCATGAACACGATCCGCGATTTTTTGTCCACCGTATAATTTGAATATCCGTTTTTTCGTACGCGGTATCCGTGCGCCAGTAACTCCTGATAGGTTTCTTCGGGGAGTCCCCCGCCTGTTTCATGCCAGAACCGAATAGAGGTTTGAAATTTTTTGAGATAATTGTTTTGCATTCTTTTTGGGAGCGTATCCAGCAAAAATTTGGTGTAGGACTCCCAGGTGTGTCCGTCTGGCACCGTAATGTTGCGGTATCCCAATGCCTTGGTCTTCCCGTAGATGGCTCCAAAGTTTGCTCCGTAAACACGCCCCACCAGCTTGGTCCAGATCTGCGGGTCGATCACGCGGTAAAGGTTCAGGCTGTCCTTGGAATAATCGTTGAAGGGAGAGGCTACCCGCATCTGATCGGGACGGAGTCCTGCCTTATAATAGAGATCGTAGAGTGCGTTGTAGTCATAGTTGAATTTGCGATTGGCAACCCAAACGTCGTTCACGCTCCAATCGTAGAGGGGAGAAGCGCTCCAAACGTCTTTAAAGAGCTGGGAGATCCAGCACTCGCCGCCATAGCCGTATTTCTTATTCAGAAAACCGCTGTAACGGTGCATGGATTCGTCGGCGCGCAGACCGAGCAGACACACCGTGGGGAGATCTCCGTGGGACTCCTTATAGTATTTGGCGAATTGTTTTGCAAGGACTTCCTGGTGCATACGGTAGTGATAATTGGGAAACGGGTTATCCAGATTGATCACGTAAGGCGCTTTCGGCATGGGGCGGATCCAAATTTCTTCCTTTTTATCGTCCCACGGGTACCAGTACATTTCGTAGTTGCTCACGGCAGTTCTGGTTGCCATGGGTAGGCATACCCAATATAATTCCACGTTCGGTTCCTTCTCTAACCGTTCAAAGGTTCGGGTGATATACTCCGTGGTGACGGAGTACTGGGCTTCAAAATCCTGATGAAAAACGCCGATTACACGATCGGGATGGCTTTGATTCCGATAATTCAATAGCAGATTCAGCAAAACACCGCTGTCCTTTCCGCCGCTGAAGGAAACGAGGATGTTTTCAAATTCCCGAAACAAATATTCAAATCGTTCTTGCGTCGCATCGTAGACCGATTGCTCAAGGTACTGACGAATCATGGCTTCACCTGCTTTCTGAAAAGGAAATCTTTACCAATTATATCACAAGAAACTAAAAAAATCAATAGAATTTTGCCAAAAAAGACAGAGCTATGATAAAAAGAACTACAAAAGGTGTGATTTGATGATTTCGTTTTAGAGATATTTTGGAAGGGGAAACATTACTTGTAAACTTCTTTGGATTTCATTTCTTTTTTTCAAAAAATCCTTTACAAATTCATTTTTTTATGCTATAATATCCACAGTATATAAAATGCGGTAGTTGTTTCTGCTGTATGTCAGAAGGCTTTTGGAGGATGAGAGTATGAAGAAAAAATGGCTTGCGTTAGCAACGATCTTAACGCTTTCGGTGTTGCTTGGCGGAATGTCTTTGTCTGTGTCCGCGGATACCACTGATGTTGGTTTTAAATTAGAAGATAACACGATTTTGAGAATTTACGAAGACAGTGTCATGCAGGATTTTGCGGATGCACGGGAAACCGGGTGGTACGAGTACCGTTCCGTGGTGGATACTGTGGTGATTGAGGGAAACGTTACGTCTGTTGGAGCAAATGCGTTTGCGGGCTTCGAAAAGCTGACCAGGGTTTATATTTCTGAGAAGGTAACCGGTATCGGAACGGCTGCTTTCTACGGTTGTGAACAGTTGAATAATGTTGAAATCGTGCTATTGAGTACATTAAATTCTATCGGAGAATGTGCATTTGAAGGTTGTATAAAGCTGGAAAGCATAACGATGCCCATCAGCCTGAAGACGGTTGGTGCATCGGCGTTTCGGGGTGCGGGATTAAAAACCGTGGCCTTGAACGGTGTCACCGAGATCGGTGCCGGGGCATTTGAGAATTGCGTTGACTTGAAGGAGATTACGCTTTCTAAACAGATCGGAACCATCGGTTCCAAGGCGTTTGCTGGAAGCGGCGTGGAGAAGCTCGTGATTCCGGAGAGTGTGACCTCGCTGCCGGCGGATGTATTTGAAAATTGCATCGCTTTGAAGCGGATGGTGGTTTGCGTAGACGAGCAGACATGGGAAAGTTGGAATATACAACTTCCTCAAGCTACGGTGGTGCGTTTTCACGATTTCCACCCCGATACATCGTCTTCAGGTAGCGTCTGCATGGAATGTCATGAGCAGAATACGGCAGATCGGCAGATCTTCTGGCGTGACATGGAGAATGAGAGCGGGAGAGAGATCCGTCCCGCAACCCATTTGAATACGGGTGTGATCGAAGTAACCTGTCCTGATTGCGGAAAGGCAGAAACCAGAGATACTCCTAAGTCGGAGGAGCATGATTATTCTTACCACTATGAAAAGATCAGTGACACCCATCACAAGGCGTTTTGTGAGTGTGGCGAGTACATAGAGCAGTCGCACAGCGATTGGATTCCGATCGACGATGAAAATCACCAACGGGATTGTGTTTGCGAGGATCCGCAAGCTCGGCCTCACGTATGGAACGACGGCATTGTAACGAGGCTCCCTTCACACTTGACCGAGGGGGAAAAGAAGTACGAATGTACCGTGTGCGGTGATGAGAAATTCGAGGTTGTTGAAGTGTTGCCCGATCATACCTTCAAGGGGGATTGGACGGAGCATGACGCGGAGCAGCATAAACAGCTCTGCGCTTGCGGAGAAGTGCGCTACGAGGCGCACGATTGGGATGACGGCGTTGTGACACTGAACCCCACTCATTTGAGCACGGGTGAAAGGCAGTTCGAATGTGCCGTGTGCCATGCTGTGAAGACCGAGATCCTTGAAAAACTGACTGAACACACCTTTGCGGGTGATTGGACCGAGCATGACGCAGAACAGCATAAACAGCTCTGTGCTTGCGGAGAGGTGCGCTACGAGGCGCATGATTGGGACAACGGTGCAGTGACGCAGGAGCCAAGTCATTTGGAGTTCGGGGTAAAGATCTTTCATTGTGCCGTGTGTAACGCAACCAAGACCGAGTCTATTCCCAAGCTGACCCTGCATAGCTTTGTTGGAGAATGGACGAAGCACGATGATAATACACATAAGAAAGTCTGCGCCTGCGGCGAGGAGCAACATAAGCAACACGCTTGGGATGACGGCATGGTAACCAAGCCTGCAACCCATATGGCGGAAGGCAAGGTGCAGTTGACCTGCTTGCTCTGCGGTGCCACGAAAACGGTAACGGTTGAGAAATTGTCCGACCACGCTTATGCTAAGAATTGGACGGTTGAAGCGGATTGTCACACCAAAAAGTGTGCTTGCGGAGAGGAGCTTCATGAGGATCACCGTTACGGAGAATGGTGCTTGATTCAGGCAGCCACGGAAGAACAGGAAGGTAAACGGGAAAAGACCTGTGCCGTTTGCGGGCACGTGGTGAGCGAAACCATTCCCGCTCTTGAGAACAACGAAGGTTTGAGTACCGGCGGTGTGGTTGGCGTAACGGTCAGCTTTGCAGTGATATTGGGCGTTGGCGGATTCTGGATCGCATCTCCCGAGCTGGCGGAGGCTGTTTCTCCTGCCGCGACACCCAAGAAACGTGTGAAGAAGACCGAAGGAAACGGCTCATCAGAAACTGAATAAAAGGAATTCTGGATCCTTCTGTCTGTGGGGCGAGTCATTGGCTCGCTCCACATCTTTTGTTTGATGTTGAGGGATTGTATCATTGGTTCCATCTGGGCTTTTTTTGTTTCCACTATTGACTTTTTGTTCTGCAAATGGTATAATGAACATGATGTAAAGGAGAGAGGAGATTTTATTGTGGCATTTTATCGTTATGTTGCAAGATACGTATCTAATAACGACGGAAACGATAGTTACTCTGTTTGTTCGCTTGTTCCGTTCTCAAGAGAAACGGAAACAAATCAGTACTATGTTCATAGTTGTTATGCGGGAGAAAAGGACGATTCACAATCTCTCTACGTATACAATTTTGGGTACGAAAAGGATTGGCCTCAAAAGGTAGAGGGGCCAAAGATAACGGACCGTTTTTTGATCCATTACGTCATGAGCGGTCGGGGCTTTTTTAACGATATGGCGGTTTGTGCAGGGCAGTTTTTTTTTGCACATCCATACGAAAGCATCTGCATCCGAAATGATCCTGATGATCCCATGGAATACTATTATTTGGGGGTGGCGGGAAAGGACGTGATTGAGTTTATTCGAAATACGGGCTTTTTTTCCATTTCAAAAGTATTTGATTTTTCCTTCGGGGATAAAGTGTCCGAATTGATCGGGGGTGCGCTCTATCATGTGCCGTCAGATGTGGATTGCGGATTGTATTTTTACGGCGTTTTCATGCAATTGATGGCGTATCATAAAAAGGAGAACTGTGCCGTTATCAGCAGCATGGAAAGACCCGATAAATACACCTATTACAAACGCGCGCTAGCTTTTATTGAAAATTATTTGCTGGACGGCATTTCGCCAATCGACGTTGCCGAACACCTTCACGTGTCCCCCTCTTATTTGCGAATGATCTTTTCGGAATTTTGTCAATATTCCGTGAGAGAATTGATTGTTCGGAAAAAGATGGATTGCGCCATGAATTATATGGCGATTGATGACTACTCTGTTGCCCGCGTTGCTCTGCTTTTGGGGTATGAGGACTACTCCCAATTCTCCAAAATTTTTAAGAAATATACGGGGATGTCCCCCCTTACATACAAGCAGCTACACAGGGTAAACAAGTATTCTTCTGAAAGCGTTGGGTTGGAAAACACGGATTGAACTGTGAATCGTTGGCGAACCGCCGTAAGTTTCATCTTGCGGCGGATCGTTTTTTGCAAAAAAACAACAAAACCATTGGCGAAAAAGACATGCTTCGCAACGAAAGCGCCATTGACTTTGGTGGTTTTTTATGCTACAATTATAGTGAGGCAAAATTGCCAAACAAAAAACGTAGAAAGGGAGTACGAAAAGAAGTGATGAAAAGATTTTTGTCTTTGTTGATGTGCCTGACGATGCTTTTTGGGCTGGTTTCCTGTAACCTGTTTTCGGGGACCGAAGACGGTACCGGATCGGAGGAGTCAACGGATGCAGTAGAACGGATCAAGCTGGTTGAAAACGGGAAGGCGGTTTATACGGTGGTTTACCCCAACGATGCCGATCCTGCCGTGCTGAGCGCCATGCGCGCCTTTATCAACAAGGTGAAGGAAGTGACGGGCGTTACGCTGCCCGATAAGAGCGATTACGTGCGCTTTGGACAGACCAGAGATCCCGAAGCCAAGGAGATCCTCTTTGGCAGAACGTCCTACGACGAAACCCAGGAGATCCTGTCGGGGCTTTACGCCGACGAATACGTCATGAAAGCGGTGGGGAACAAGATCGTTATTGTTTCCACGAAGGATTCCAACCTGCTTACGGCGGTGAACTACTTCGGAGAGAATCTCGTCAAGGAGAATCTGGAGGGAGACGAGGGCAACCGCACGCTTTATTTTGAGGAGTACCATTTCCTGGCGGAGGGAGCCGACAAGATTCTGAACATTGGCGGCAAGTCCATTCAGGACTACACTATTATTTATGAAAACGAGCGCGAGGGGTACAAAGAGGTTGCAACGCGGTTGCGGGACTCCATTGCCAAGTTTACGGGCTGTTCGCTTCCCGTGGTGGCGGATACCCTGCGCGCGGAAGGCAGCTGTGAGATCCTGATCGGTAACACCAACCGTAAGCTGTCTGGAAAGTGCTACAAGAATTTTGTGGACTGGATGACCTACAAGGTGGTGGTAGAGGAGGATCAGCTCCAGCTGGTTTCGGGCGGACCGTTCTCGGCGAGAGCGTGCGTGGATGAAATGAGCATTATGTTTTTCGGCACCCCCGGAAAGCAGATCAAAGACGGAACCTACCTGGAAAAGGATCTGAGATCTGACGAGGTTGCCTCGCTTTCCGCAGGTGCGGACGTTCGTATCATGACGGCAAACGTATTGACGTCATGGTGGGGCGAGGATGCCGATTCATCCGTTCCGCCTGCCGTTCAAAGAGCTGAAATTATGGCGACGGTGTTGATGCTCTACAAGCCCGACGTGGTGGGCTTGCAGGAAGCGCAATTGCCCTTGAAGGAGGCTATGGCGCCTTACCTCGAAATTCTGTCGGAGAAGTACGGCTTGGAGTATTCCATGCTGCACACGTCGTACGGCGGAAAACAAAATCTGACGTCGGTGCTGTACCGTTCGGACGTTCTGACGGTAAAGGATAACGGCATGTACGTTTATTCCTACTGGTCAGGTGGGTACCACATGAGAAACATCACGTGGGCGGTGTTCCAAAAGGGAACCGAGCAGTTTATGGTAGCCAACACCCACTGGGCGTGGGAAACCTCGGAGAAAGCGAATTTGAGCGCCGAGGAGCATACGGATTTTATCAACGAGATGCGCTCCAAGTATAGCTGCCCCATCTTCTCCACGGGCGACTACAACGCTAAGCACGGTCACGGGCATTTGAACTACTTTCTTGAAAACGCGTCGGTGCAGTGCTTGCAGCTCCAGGCCAAGGAGAGCGACGTATTGGCAAACGAATGCGGCGGCTGTAACGACGTTGGAACCCCTCGTGTTGGGGGAAATTACATTGATCATATTATCGGCGGCGGAAATTATACCGTGTTGAGATACGAAACGGTCACAGGCAGTATGGTCCACTGGCTGTCCGACCACTCGCCTCACTTCGCCGATGTGGTGATAAACTAATATTTTGAAAGATAGAACAGGAGGTAATTAAAATGAAACGTCTTTCAAGTATTCTCGCAATGTTCCTTTGTTTGGTTGTGCTCTGTTCCTCTCTCGCAGCATGCAAGAAAAGCAGCGGCGACACGGCACAGACAACCGAACAGCCAACCGAAGAATCGAACACTGTACGTACTGACGAAAACGGTTACGTAGCAGACGATCTTCCTGACTCCTACGACTGGCAGGATGTTGATTTCAACATTCTCGCTTGGAATGAGATGAAG
>JAZSMC010000021.1:0-6932 GCA_045535705.1 Eubacteriales bacterium | reverse complement strand
GAAAAAAGCTGATCGGTGCAAAGCGTCACGGTCAATCCGTCCGCCTGCTGAAGAATTTCACGAAGAAACGCGTATTCGGGAGCGGTGAAGCTGGTAAAGGAATCAATGTAGACGTTGCATCCTTCAAAAAAATCATGCTTTTCAAGGATTTGAGCGGCGTTGATCAACCGATCGGAGATCCCCATGCCGCAGTGTTGCGCGGCTTTTTCACGGTATGCCGCATCGATCACGGTAAGATCCAATAGTTTCTTCCGAAGGGGCGCGGTTTCGTCCAGTTGAGCGGCAACCGACTCCAAAGAGGTGCTGTCGATGCCGTTGTTTTGCAGTTCCTGTAGCGTTGCCAACATTTCGGAGGTCATCGCAGCGTCGGTCCTGCTTTTTCCGTATTGCAACAGTACGGGAGAAAGCTGACGCATGGTTTCCCACAAAAGCACCGAGCGGATCCCATTTCCGCCGTTGAGCTGTGCCGCGCCGCCGTATTTGCGGAAGATATGATCGGTCAGCTTGGAAAAGTTGACGATCTCAAAATACAATCCCGCGTTTTGCGGTAACCGCACCGAAAGATCACGTTCACTGATGTACGCCTGCTGTTCGGGGATCAAAAGATAGCATCTTTTTTGATTTTGAATGTCGCGGCAAATCGCGTCCAATATCAGTTTGGTTTTTCCGGAACCGGACGTGCCGTAAATGAGATCAAGCATCTGTTTCTCCTTTCTTCAGTGTTGCTTCAAGTAGCTCGGCATTTCTGCGAACGGTTGCTTTTCCCCGCCAGGAATAGGCTCGGGAAGCAAATTCATCATCGGACATTTCATCCAGTTTTTTTACGTTCAAGGTTGAGATCGTATGTTCGGAAAAGAACGGAATGGGTGAAAAGATCGTTTTGTTTGCAAGGGCTTTTTGCGTATGAGGGCATACCAATTGACAAATATCACACCCCCAAACTGATCCCCCGTATAGGATCGCAGTTTGTTCGGATTCGCTCAAATCTCCTTTTTTCTGTGTCAGCGCGGATAGACATGGTTTTGTATCCTTCGATGGACACGCCGAAACGCATTTTCCGCAGTTTTCGCAGCTTTTTACAGGCTGGATCTCGCAGGAAAGAACGGCGTCTGTGACGAGGGTCCCCAAGAAGACGAAAGAGGAATACGGTTCCGTGATCAACAATCGGTTTTTTCCAACCACGCCAAGTCCTGCTTGGGCGGCTGCGTTCACTTCTGCTATGGGAGAATGATCTACAAATCCTTCAAATCTGTATTGCGGAAAACGCTGGCGAAGCAAAGGTAAAAGTTCATCGTATAAGTCTTGAAAAAAGAGGTGGTAATCCTTTGCTACGGCATAGCAAGAAATGTTTCGATCTGATCGAAGACAATCTTCCGTAAAATAGGGGATCGCGATCATGATCACCGTGCCCGATGCAATATTGGCTCGTTCCAATAAGTAGGGCTTTGCGATCTTGCACGCCGATAAAGGCAGTGGTGCCCACAGCTTGATTCCTTTCTTCAAAAAAAATTTACTTAAAAATGCAAACATCTCTTTTTCTTTCCGCAAAAATATGCTATAATATAGGTAAATGACTTGTTTTTTCAAAATGATACCCTCATTATATCAAAAAAAAAAGAAAAATACAAGAAAAAACTGTTTTTTCATTCTTTTTTTTATACAATTTCAAAAAACGTTCACAAACAACGGATATAATGAGAGCAAATCAGCCGAAAGGCAGCAGGAGGTTTTTATGTACGGAGATTACAATCAGTACGGAAACGATCAGAATTACAGGTACGATTTCAATTCCAACGGACGGGATTCCAAGAAAAAGGGAAGCGGAGATTTTTTCAAGACGTTCCTTACCGTCTTGCTTTGTGTGTCGCTTTCCTTTTGCGCTGGAGTTGGCGGAGTGATCTTTGCAAAGCGCAATTTACTTGACGATAGTGGAAGCGGTGATCAGATCAATCCCGCGCCGTCGTCAGATTCGCTTCACAATAGCGATCCCGAAGGCTTGCTTGACCGCTCCGACATCGAATATTCTCCCTACGGTTCCGCAGGTGAGGATGCGTTTGCCATTTCCGAGGTGGTGCGCATGGTAAAAAACTCTGTTGTTGTGATAACAACTCATAGCGGAAATCTACAAGCGGGGGCTGGAAGCGGTGTGATCATACATGAGGATGGTTACATTCTGACGTGTCATCACGTTGTGGAAGGGGACTATACCATTATTGTTACTTTGAGCGATGGAACTTCCAAGTACGAAGCTGAATTGGTTGGAAGCGATGAAAAATCTGATTTAGCAGTTTTAAAGATTAAACCAGTCGCGGAACAACCGCTTACAGCCGCCAAGCACGGAAAAAGTGGAGCTTTAGTGGTAGGAGAACGCGTGGTCGCAATTGGCAATCCGCTGGGAACTCTTGGAGGGACGGTAACGGATGGTATTATCAGTGCAACTGAACGACAAATTCAAACAGAAAACGGAAATATGACCTTGCTTCAAACCAATGCAGCAATCAATTCTGGTAACTCTGGTGGGGGTCTGTTTAATCTCAAAGGCGAATTGATTGGCGTGGTCAATGCAAAATACGCTGCATCGGGGGTGGAAGGTCTGGCGTTTGCTATTCCCATTGACTCTGCCTATGAAGTTGAGTGCGATCTTATTGAATTTGGCTACGTTAGAGGAATTGTAGATGATGGTTTGGAAAAAATAACCGTTAGAAGCGAGAGTGACCGTTATCAATTCTTCCCTTATCATGTTTTTTCAAACAAAGGTGTTTTTGTATTTGAATCAAAATTTAATAACGATTTAAAGTTTGGAGATCAATTGATTTCAATCAATGGAATTGAGGTGAACTCTAAAGAGGAATATGATTCAGTGCTTGATTCTTGTAAAGTTGGAGATGTGATAAACATTCAGTACAAGCGATCTTCTCAAGTGTATGAAACATCAATAACACTTCAAGAATACAATCCCAAAGGAAGTCTTACAGAAAATTGATGAGTGACACTTTCAGGAAAGGATGTAAAAAATGTACCATATTTTAGTTGCAGATGATGAAGCGCGTATCCGAACTCTGATTCGGAAATACGCGGAGTTTGAAGGTCATCAGGTCACGGAAGCTGTGGACGGTATGGAAGCCGTCCTGGCTTGCCGCGCCAATACTTACGATCTGATCATCATGGACATCATGATGCCTGAATTGGACGGTTTTTCCGCCTGCCGCGAGATCCGAAAGATCACTCAAACACCGATCATCATGCTTTCGGCGCGTGGGGAAGAATACGATCGCATCAATGGCTTTGAAGTGGGGATCGACGATTACGTGGTCAAGCCCTTTTCTCCAAAAGAGCTGATGCTTCGGGTGGATGCCATTATGAAACGAGTCAAGCGCGGGACGAGCGTAGGAAACGATACGCCCAACGTGGTGGTAGAGCTGGATAACGGTGGGTTGAAAGCCGATATTACCGCTCGTCTGGTGTTTATCGACGGTGAGCGCGTGGATATGTCACCCAAAGAATACGACCTGTTTTTCTATTTGCTTGCCAATAAAAATATTGCCTTGTCCAGAGAAAAACTGCTATGTGAGGTATGGGGCTACGATTTCTACGGCGACGCGCGCACTCTGGACACCCATATCAAGCTTTTGAGAAAAAGCCTTGGACGGTATGCCAATTATATTGTCACCTTGCGCGGCGTGGGCTACCGCTTTGAAGAAATATGAAACCGAAGGACTTTCGGAAAAAAGCAGAGGCAGCAAAAGCAAATATCAGTTTGCGCTTTCATCTGATTCGGTTTCTTGTGATCTTTCTTGCGATCGTTATTTTTATTACGTGGCTCTTTCAAGTGGGACTGTTGGACGTTTTATACGAGAACGTCCGAAAGAGAGATATGGAGCAATCCGCCGATGAGATCGTGAAGCATATTGGAACGGATGAACTGCCGAAAGCAGTATATACCGCGTCCTCGGAAAATCTGATCGGAGTGGTGGTTTATCAGATCAATGGGAATCAAGCCGTTCGGATCGCCACGGAAGTTCCCACGGCAGATGAGGAAACGGTTTCTCTGTTCTTTCCCAAAGAACTGTCAAGATTATACGAGGATGCCAAAGCCGCAGACGGGAGCTTTCACACCAAATTGACCTTTGGCGGTAAGGAAGTACAGATCGGTCTCCTTCAAAGGCTGTTCCCGTGGGCGATCGGCAGATCGGATTCTTACGTGTCAGAAAAAATGATCCACCTGGTTCACGTTCGGTTGTTTGAGGAAGAGGATGGAACCGAGTATATGCTTCTGCTGAACACGGCCCTTGAACCCATGATGCCTTTGGTACACATTTTGCAGCGGCAATTTATTTGGATCTTTGGTATTTTAGTTTTGCTGTCACTTATATTTGTGATTCCAATGTCGCGCAGGATCGTGCGCCCCCTTGTGCAAATGAACCAAGCAGCCAAACAGCTTGCAAACGGCAACTATGACGCAGATTTTGGTGTAGATCGCGGATATAAGGAAACAAAAGAATTGGCGGAAACCTTGACCTTTGCATCTCAAGAGCTTTCTAAAACTGACCGTATGCAGAAAGAATTGACTGCCAATATCTCTCACGATCTTCGCACGCCGCTGACCATGATCCGAGGGTACGCGGAGGTCATGCGGGATATCCCCGAGGAAAATACCCCCGAAAATCTTCAGATCCTGATCGACGAAACCGAGCATCTGACCGAATTGGTCAATGATCTGATGGATCTTTCCAAGATCCAGTCGGGTGTTCGCACTCCCATTATGGAATTCTTCGATCTGACCTCGGTGATCCGAGAGGTGATGTCCAGATACGAAGCCTTTACCAAAGCGCAGGGCTACAAAATTTCCTTGGAAGCCGACAGAAACGTCCCAGTGTTTGCAGATCGCAATATGATCTTGCAGGCGATCTATAACCTGATCAATAACGCAATCAATTACACGGGCGAGGATCTGTGCGTTACGGTTCAGCAGACCGTGATAGAAGACCGCGTTCGTATTTCCGTAAAGGATACGGGAGAAGGGATCCCCGAGGATCAACTTCCGTTGATCTGGGAGCGGTATTACAAGGTGGACAAGGTCCACCGCAGTGCAAAAGTCGGTACGGGCTTGGGACTTTCCATCGTGAAAGGCGTTCTGGATATTCACAACGCCCAATACGGTGTGGAGAGCAAGCAAGGAGAAGGCTCGGAATTTTGGTTTGAATTGCCCATTTCGGCTCCGCCAAAGCCGTTTGAGGAGTAAGACTTCATGAAAAGGAGAGGGAGATGACTGCATCGGTTTTGAAGTTGTTGAGGTGTCCCGTTTGCGGAAGCGCTTGCGATACGGATGATACGCAAAAACAATTTTTTTGCAATGGTATTAAGCAACATTCTTTTGATTTCTCCAAAAGCGGATATTTAAATCTCTGCCTTTCCTCAAAATCGGGGGATGGGAAGGATGCTATCCGAGCCAGAAGTAAATTTTTGGAAGCAGGATATTATCAGCTTCTTTCGGATGCAGTCAACGGGATACTTTCAGAGTTCAAAGCGAAATCGGTGTTGGATGCCGGATGCGGTGAAGGGTACTATACAAACCGCATGACTGCCGTTTGCAATACGGTCTTAGGAGCGGATCTTTCCAAAGACGGGATCGACAAAGCGGCAAGAACGGCAAAACAAAAGGGAACAGGCGCCGCTTTTGCAGTGGCAAGTCTTTTTGAGCTTCCCGTAGCCGATGAAAGATTTGACGCCGTAACGAATTTGTTTGCCCCGTGCTGTGAATCCGAATTTTGCAGGATCTTGGCAACGGGAGGACATTTGATTTTGGTTGGGGCGGGTGAACGTCATCTGTTGGGATTGAAGCGGATGATCTACGATAAAACTTATCTGAATCCCGAACGAAGCGATCTGCCACAGACCATGATGCTGTGTGATCAAAGGAGCCTACGCACCACGGTTACGGTGGAAGGGAACGATATGATCCAAGCTCTGTTTTCCATGACACCGTATTATTGGAGAACGTCGGAGTCGGATCGGGCAAAGCTAACGGGGCTTGACCGTTTGGAAACCGAATTGGATTTTGATATTTATATTTATAGAAAGGATGCGCGTTGAGATGAAGATCACTGTTTGTATACCCATGTATAATGAAAGAGCAGTCATTACGGATACTGCGCGGGCTCTTTCTGCGTATATGGAATCGGAATTCGATGACTACGAGATCCTTTTCTGTGATGATGGGAGTGTGGACGGTTCCTCCGAGATCGTGGAGTCTTTGGCGCTTCCCAATGTAAAAGTTTTACGCGACGCGGTCAATCGAGGGAAGGGTTCAGCTGTCCGCCGCGGAATGTTGGCGGCAACGGGTGATTATATTTTCTTTACGGATGCAGACTTGGCTTACGGAACAGGTGTTATTCAAGAAAGCGTGAACACGTTTCTCACCGAATCGGACAGCGACGTGGTGATCGGATCCAGAAATTTAAACAAAGATGGTTATAACGCGTATACCTTCTCCAGAAAACTTGCATCCAAAATTTACATTGGTTTTTTATGCTTGGTTGGGGGATTCCAATTGTCGGATTCTCAATGCGGTTGCAAGGCGTTTTCCGCAAAGGCTGCAAAGGAGATCTTTTCACGTTGCACTGTTGACGGATTTTCCTTTGATTTTGAGGTGTTGCTGTGGGCAGATGCGTTGGGACTAAAGATTACGGAAATGCCCGTGAGAGTACTTCATCACCGCGAATCAAAGATTCGATTGTTTCGGGACAGCTATCGGATGGTAAAAGATATTTTAAGGATCCGCAAACGGATTCGGAACACGGTAAAATCCGAAAAATGCAAAAAATAATTAAAAAATTCCCAAAAAGGTATTGCAATTTTCTTTGAGTTGTGATATAATATCACCGTTGCGATTCAACCAACGCCGCAACGGTCATATGGAGGCATAGCTCAGT
>JAZSMC010000001.1:0-3580 GCA_045535705.1 Eubacteriales bacterium | reverse complement strand
GAGCGCAAGCAGGTGTTCGGTATCACCTTTGAGCAGGGCAGAAACAATTTTGAGATCAACCGCGAGCTGCTGTCCGATATCGTGACCGACAGCAAATCGCTTCCCGAAAGCGCGGTCAGAGATCTGATCATCGCACTGATCACGCTGAAATATACACAGTCCAACTCGGTCTGCTACGCCGTTGACGGTCAGGCGATCGGAGTGGGCGCGGGTCAGCAGTCCAGAATCCATTGCACCCGTCTGGCAGGCACCAAGGCAGATACCTGGTTCCTGCGTCAGCACGATAAGGTTCTGAACCTGCCCTTCCTGGATACCTTGAAGCGTCCCGACAGAGATAACGTCATCGACGGTTATATCAACCGCAACGAGGAAGACGTTTGCGCGGACGGTATCTGGCAGAAATACTTCAAAACACAGCCGGAGCCTCTCACCGGGGCGGGAATTCGGGAATACCTTTCAAGCATCGACGGCGTGGCGCTGGGCTCTGACGCCTTCTTCCCCTTCGACGACAATATCGAGAGAGCCAAGAGAAGCGGCGTAAAATATATCGCGGAGCCGGGCGGCTCTATCCGTGACGACGTGGTGATCGATTGCTGCAATAAGTACGGCATGACCATGGCGTTCACCAAGATGCGTTTGTTCCACCATTGATATTTGAAATTTGAGAGGAGAAAAAACCATGTTTTTTGAAAAATTGAACCAATTCGATCCCGAGGTCTACGCATCCTGCGAGCGGGAGTTGAAGCGTCAACAGCATAACATTGAATTGATCGCATCCGAGAATATCGTTTCCGAGGCAGTACTTCTGGCTGCGGGAACCATCCTCACCAACAAGTACGCAGAGGGATATCCCGGAAAGCGCTACTACGGCGGCTGTGTGTACGTGGACGAGGTAGAGGAGATCGCCCGCGAGAGAGCCAAGAAGCTCTTTGGCGCGGAGCATGCCAACGTACAACCCCACAGCGGCGCAAACGCCAACCTGGCAGTGTTCTTCGCACTGCTCAATCCCGGTGATACCGTGCTTTCCATGAGCCTGGCGCACGGCGGACATCTGTCCCACGGCTCTCCCGTGAACATCTCGGGCAAATATTTCAACATCGTTCCTTATTTCGTGGACGATGACACCCAGACCATTAACTACGAAACCGTCAGAAAGCTGGCGCTGGAGAACAAGCCCAAGCTGATCCTGGCAGGTGCCAGCGCATATTCCAGAGCCATCGACTTCAAGAAATTCCGTGAGATCGCGGACGAGGTCGGCGCGTACTTCATGGTGGATATGGCGCACATCGCGGGCTTGGTTGCCGCAGGCGTTCACGAAAGCCCCGTTCCTTACGCGGACGTGGTGACCACCACCACCCACAAGACCTTGAGAGGTCCCCGCGGTGGCTTGATCCTTTGCCGCGAGGAGCTGGCAAAGCAGATCGACAAGGCTGTGTTCCCCGGAACCCAGGGCGGACCTTTGATGCACATCATTGCAGCCAAGGCGGTTGCGTTTGGCGAGGCTCTGACCGACGAATTCAAGGACTATCAGAAAAAGATCGTAGCCAACGCCAAGGTGTTGGCGGACGCGTTGATCAAGCGTGGCTTCAACCTGGTTGCGGGCGGAACCGATAACCATCTGATCCTTTTGGATCTCCGCGGCACCGGACTGACCGGAAAGGAATTGGAGAAGCGTTTGGACGAGGTCCACATCACCGCAAACAAGAACGCGGTTCCCAACGATCCCGAAAGTCCCTTCGTGACCAGCGGTGTCAGAGTGGGTACCCCTGCCGTGACGTCCAGAGGCTTTGGAGCCGAGGAGATGGAGAAGATCGCGGGCTTTATCGCGGACGTAGCGTTTGACTATGAAAACAGCCGCGAGCGTGTTTGCAATGAAGTGATTGCGCTTTGCGAAAAGTTCCCCATTTACAACGATTGAGGTGACAGCATGAAGCTGATGGTCGTAGGCGGTGGCGGCAGAGAGCACGCCATCATCAAAAAACTGAAAGAAAATAAGCAGGTGGAAGTGATCTACGCGCTTCCGGGCAACGGCGGCATTGCCGCCGACGCTCGGTGCGTGAATATCAAAGCCACCGATATTGAAGGCATCGTTGCCTTCGCCGTGGAAAATCAGATCGACTACGCCGTTGTCGCTCCCGACGATCCGTTGGTACTTGGTTGTGTGGATGCATTGGAAGCCAAGGGGATCCCTTGCTTCGGTCCTCGCGCCAACGCCGCAATCATCGAGGGAAGCAAGGTGTTTTCCAAGAATCTGATGAAAAAATACGGAATTCCCACGGCGGAATACGAGGTCTTTGAGGATATGAACGCCGCATTGACCTATCTGGACACCGCTCCCATTCCCACGGTGATCAAGGCGGACGGCTTGGCGCTTGGCAAGGGCGTGATCATCGCCCAGACCAGACAGGAAGCCAAGGACGCCGTGATCTCCATGATGCAGGACAAGATGTTCGGCAAGAGCGGAGATCGGGTGGTGGTAGAGGAATTCCTCGCGGGTCCCGAGGTATCAGTGCTGTCCTTTACCGACGGTAAGACCGTGATCCCCATGGTGTCTTCCATGGACCACAAGCGCATCGGAGATAACGACACGGGACTGAACACGGGCGGTATGGGCACCGTTGCCCCCAACCCTTATTATACCGACGAGATCGCAAAGATCTGTATGGAAACCATCTTCCTGCCCACGGTTCGCGCCATGCAGGCAGAGGGCAGACCGTTCAAGGGATGCCTGTATTTCGGCTTGATGCTGACACCCAAGGGACCCAAGGTCATTGAGTATAACTGCCGTTTCGGAGATCCCGAGACTCAGGTGGTGCTTCCTCTGTTGGAGAGTGACCTCTTGACGGTGATGCAAGCGGTCACCGAAGAAAAGCTGGCAGATACCGAAGTGAAATTCGGAACGGGAAGCGCGGCTTGCGTCATCATGGCGTCGGGAGGCTATCCCACGGCTTACAAAAAAGGATTTGAGATCACCGTTCCCGCAGATTGCCCCGCAGAGGTCTACGTTGCGGGCGCGGAATTGAAGGACGGAAAGATGGTCACGTCGGGCGGACGCGTTCTGGGGGTGACCACCGTGAAAAACACGTTGCGGGAAGCGTTGGACGCTTCCTACGAAGCAGTTAAGACCATTTCTTTTGAGGGTGCATACTACCGCCACGACATCGGCGCGAGAGCGCTTCGGGCGAAGGAGGAGATCTAATTGGTTTACAGAGTATTTGTTGAAAAGAAGAAAGAACTGGCAAACGAAGCGAAGGCGCTGTTGTCCGACGCCCGCTCCTTGCTGGGGATCAAGGCGCTGACCGACGTTCGGGTGATCAACCGTTACGACGCGGAAAACATCACCGAGGAGCTGTTTGATTACGCCAAGAAAACGGTGTTCTCCGAGCCGCAGTTGGATATGGTTTCCGAGGATCCCGACCTGACGGGAGCATACGTGTTCGCGGTGGAATTTCTGCCCGGTCAGTTTGACCAGAGAGCGGATTCCGCGGCACAGTGCATCCAGATCATCTCCACGGGGGACCGTCCTCTGGTGCGTACCGCAAAGGTCTACGCCCTTTACGGCGCATTGACGGATGCCCAG